>JAEDFV010000013.1 GCA_016297845.1 Clostridia bacterium | reverse complement strand
CACAGCATTGACACATCGATGGGCTTCACACCTCTTGAAGGTCTCATTATGGGAACAAGAAGTGGTGATGTTGATGCATCAGTTGTTTCTTTTATTTCAGAAAAAGAAAATTTGAAAGGTGAAGAAATTGCAAATTATTTCAACAAAAAGTGTGGGGCTCTTGGAATTTCGGGTGTTTCAAGCGACATGAGAGATTTGAACGATGCAGCGATGAACGGCAATGAACGAGCAAAACTTGTTGTTCCTATGATGGCTCACAGAATAAAGAAGTACATTGGTGGATATGCTGCACTTTTAAATGGTGTTGATGCCATTGTATTTACTGGTGGGATTGGTGAAAATCAAGAAGATTTGAGAGAACTTTGTATGGAAAACATGGAATATCTTGGTATTGAGTTTGACAAAGAAAAGAATTTGACAATTCCAAGAGGAACGATTGAAGAACTTTCAAAACCTTCATCAAAAGTAAAAGTTTATAGAATACCAACAAATGAAGAACTCGTTATTGCAAGAGATACCATTAATTTAATTTCATAATTATAAAAAATAAGTTGACAAAAAGGCTTTTTATGATATAATGGTTTAGCAAGATTAAGTAAAAAATTAGGAGGAAGAAATATGGCAGTTCCAAAGCGTAAAGTTTCAAAAGCTAGAAGAAATTCAAGAAATTCATCAAACTTTAAAGTTGTTGCTCCAACATTAGTTGAATGCCCAACATGCCACGAACTTAAAGTTCCACACAAAGTATGCAAAAAATGTGGAAGCTACGATGGTAAAAAAGTTATTGAAGATAAAAAAGAAAAGAAGGCTGAATAATCAGTCTTTTTTTATGCTACATAACAAAGATTTTTTATAAATTTAATTGTTAAAAACGTTGACAAAAATGGTGGGATATGTTAAAGTTATCACAGTGCCGCATTGAAGTGGTTTTTTTACTTTAAGTTGCGCAACTGGCGCCACCACAAAAGCGAGTTTGGTTAGAGGAGGTAAATTATGTTTGCAATTGTTCAAACTGGCGGAAAACAATACAAAGTTGTTGTTGGACAAGAAATTACTGTTGAAAAAATTGAACGCAATGTTGGGGACAAAATTAAACTTGATGTTTTGATGGTTTCAGACAACGAAAACGTTAAAGCGGGCAACCCAATTTTGAGCGATGCAGTTTGCGAAGCAGAAATTGTTGAACACGGAAAAGGGGACAAAATTGTTGTGTTCAAATATAAAGCTAAGAAAAATGAACGTAAAAAACAAGGTCATAGACAACCTTATACAAAATTGAAAATATTGGCTATAAAATAATGACAAAAGTTACATTTTATAAATTCAAAAATTTGATTATTGGATTTGAGATTTCTGGGCATAGTGGATATGATGATTTCGGTCGAGATATAGTGTGCTCTGCAATTTCAACATCTTCTCAACAAACTGTTGTTGGGATTAAAGATGTATTAAAAATTAAATCTAATTTTCAAATAGACGAAAAAAAAGCATTATTGAAGTTTAAACTCTCAAAGTCGATTGAAATTGAAGAAATTGAAAAAGCGCAATGTTTTTTTGAAGCATTTGAAATAACTGTGAGAGATATTGAAAAACAATACAGTAAGTATGTTAAATTGGAGGTAAAAGATGAAATTTATTAATATTCAACTTTTTGCTCATAAAAAAGGTGGCGGTTCAACAAAGAACGGTAGAGATAGTAATTCAAAACGTCTTGGCGTTAAGGCATCAGATGGACAATTTGTTCTCGCTGGGTCAATCATTATTCGTCAACGTGGAACCAAAGTTTATCCTGGAACAAATGTTGGACTTGGTAAAGATTACACACTTTTTGCTCTTAAAGATGGAAAAGTTAAATTTTCAAAGAGCGGAAGCAAAAAATTGGTCAGCATAATTGAAGAATAATAAAACGGAATTTATTCCGTTTTTTTTATTTTTTGAAATTGAAAAACAATTTGTCATTTAAATTCTTATATAATATAATTAAAATATGAATTATTCTATTTGTAAAAACAAAATTATAGTTGAATGCGAAGAATTTTGTCCTAAAGAAATTTTAGAATGTGGGCAGGTTTTTTCTTATAAAAAAATTGAAGATTTTTATTTTGTATATCCTGGAGAAAATCTTGCTGTAATTTACAAAGAAAATGGGAAATATAATATAGAAGTTTTAAACGGAGATTTGGAATTTTTCATAAATTATTTCGATTTAGAAACTGACTATAGAAAAATTAAAGAGGAAATTAAAAAATTTAGTTTCAAAGAATTTGATAAAAAACTTATTTTGAAAGCTCTAGAATTTGGTGCAGGAATAAGAATTTTGAAGCAAGAATTTTTTGAAACTCTTATTTCGTTTATTTTTTCTGCAAACAATAATATTAAGAGATTTACAAATTCGCTTAATACACTTAGACGTGAAAATGGGAGAGAAATTGTTGCGTGTAAGAGTGACAATGTGGAAGTTCAGAAAATTTTAGAAACAGAGAAATTTTGGAGTTTTCCAAATGTTTTTACGATGCGAAAACTTGACGAAAAATACTTTAAAAAAATTGGGGCTGGCTACCGTGCAGAATATTTAGCAGATACAATAAAAAATATTGATTTAGAAAAATTTTCTAATTTGGAGTGTTTGGAAACAGATAAGGTTTTGGACGAACTCTTAAAATTTAAAGGTGTTGGACGAAAGGTGGGCGAATGTGTGCTCTTGTTTTCACTTGGGCGACTTGACGTCTTTCCTGTTGACACATGGATTGAAAAAGTTTTCTTTGAAATGACAAAAGAAAAAACTAAAATTTCAAGAGAAAAAATTTCAAAACAACTTATAAATAAATTTGGGAAATTTTCAGGATATGTTCAACAATATTTGTTTTATTATAAAAGAGAGATAAAATAAAGTATGGTTAATTTGCACAAAAAAGGGTTTTGATATTGACATAACAAGAACTTTGTGATAGTATAATAAACGGAAGCAACCCCCAATAATTTGTTTCCATATGAAGAGAGTGTTTTATAATTTTTTACTCTCTTCTCCTTTTTTTTATAAAAAATTTTTTAAAAAGTATTCCATTTTTTGAATATATATGCTATAATGAGTCCAAATAGGAGGAAAAATTATGTGGCAAGAAATTGTTAATGCTTTTGTTACAATGCAATGGTACATTTACGTTCCACTAATAGTTGGTGTTGTCTTCTTATTTATTGAGTGTTTAGTTCCAGGATTTGGATTCTTTGGAATTACTGGATTGATTGCAATAGCTGGAGCTATTATTGCAAACGGGATTTTAACTAAGTCGGTTGCAAGTTCACTGTTTTTAGTTGTATTATTTTTTATAGTTATCCTTATACTATTTTTAGTATTTATTCGTTCTGCAAGGTTTGGATTAATTAGCAAGACTCCGTTTATTGAAAAACGCACTGCTGTTCCTAAAGATTTCGCTGATAAAAACAAAAACAGTTACAAAGTCTTAATTGGACAACGTGGTGTTGCCATGACTGATTTTACCCCTTCGGGTAGATTTATGATTGATGACAAAATTTATGATGGAATCACTAAAGGTGAATCTCTTGACAAAAACAACGTAATAAAAGTTATTGATGTTGAGGGAAACAAAATTATAGTGGAAAAAGTGGAGGTTTAATATGAATATGAGTTTTTTGGGACTTTCTGTTGGAATGATTGTTTTAATAGCTGTGCTTTGTGTTTTGGCAGTTATTGCAATCGTAATTTTGAGTTTAGTACCTATCAAACAATGGTTTGTTGCCCTTGTTTCTGGAGCACATGTTTCCATGGGACGATTGATTGGTATGAGATTAAGACGTGTTAAAGTTGCCCCAATTGTTTCTGCTTATATCCAAGCAAAAAAAGCGGGAATAGACATTGATATTGTTGACCTAGAAACACATTACATGGCTGGTGGAGACATTGAAAAAGTTATTGTTGCGTTGATTTCTGCGCACAGTGCAAAATTGCCTCTTTCAGTTGACCAAGCAAAAGCAATTGACCTTGCTGGTCGTGACGTGGCAAAAGCAGTTAAAATGTGCGTTACTCCAATTGTAATTCAAACTGATTGGATTTCAGCTATCGCGAAAGATGGTATTGAACTTCGAGTTAAAGCAAAAGTTACTCTCAGATCTAACTTGCCACGTCTTGTTAGAGGTGCTGGAGAAGAAACAATTCTTGCACGTGTTGGTGAAGGTATTGTCACAACAGTTGGTTCAGCGCTTACACATACAGAAGTTTTGGAAAATCCTGATTTGATTTCAAAAACTGTGTTGAACAAAGGTTTGGACGTTTCAACTGCTTATGAAATTCTTTCAATTGAAATGGCTGATATTGATGTTGGTCAAAACATTGGTGCTAAACTTGACATTGACAAAGCAGAAGCTCAAAAAGCGATTGCTCAATCAAAAGCAGAAGAAAGAAAAGCAATGGCAAACGCAATTGAGCAAGAAATGAAAGCAAAAACTCAAGAAATGAAAGCGATGGTTCTTGCTGCTGAGGCCGAAGTTCCTAAGGCAATGGCGGAAGCGATTAAAAGCGGAAAACTTGGAGTAATGGATTATTATAGAATTCAAAATTTAAATTCTGACACTGCAATGAGAAATTCGATTGCTGGAGTTGATAAGAAAAAACCTGGCATGTAAAAAAGTTAAGTGGTCAATTTGACCACTTTAAATTTTAAAAGGAGGAGAATATGGTTTGGCTTTTTGTTGCTCTTGGCATTATAGTCATTTTGGTTACAATATATTTTCTCTTCCCAATATTTAAGAAAATTTACCTTAAAAGAACATCTGACAAGAAAAATAAAAAGGATAAAAAAGCAGAAGTAAAAGGGGAAAAGGTCGATGAAACAAATCCTCATGTTTTTAAAAACGAGGGAAGTTTGTTCGATGATAAAAAAGAAGACCCAGACACAAAAGTTAACCAAGAAAATCTTGAAATAAAAGAGCTTTTTGAAGAAACACCAAAAGATTATTTTGAAGAAAGTGAAGATAATAATCTTACTATTAACCAAAATTTTGATGAACTTTTCGGAAGCGGTAGCAATTCCTACAAAAATAAAAATGATAATTCGTTTGATTATATTTCAGATGGAAATTTAGAAGATGACGAAGAAATCAAGGAATTGCTTGAACAGATAAAAACATCTAGTCATGGTAATAATCTAGCAGAAGAAATTGAAGAACTTCCACCTGTTATAAAAGCACTTATGCTTTCTGATATTTTTGATAAAAAAGATATATAATTTTTGGCAGACATAATTTACTTTCAAATGGTTGACACCATATAATTTGAATAAAATCAAATTGTATGGTGTTTTTTTATGAAAAAAAAGAGTTTAGAAAAAGAAATTACAAATGCGCTATATAAAAAGGCATTTGGATATGACACAAACGAAGTTGTTGAAGAATTTGTTTTAGATGAAGGTGGAGACTACAAACTTAGCAAACGAAAAGTTACAAAGAAACATATTTCTCCAGATTTAACTGCGGTAAAAATGCTTTTGGAGAAGATAGAGTCTAAAACTGAAGTTTATTCTGACATGAGCGATGAAGAACTCATGAGGGAAAAACTGAGATTATTAGAAATTCTTGAGAAATTAAAAAAATGATATATTGCGATTTAACTAATTGCTTTATATAAAAAATTTTTTGGAGGTAAGATGAAAAAAGATATAGAAAAAGAAAACTTTTTCGAAGAAGATTTAGTTCGTGAAGTTCTTGAAGATTTTAAAAAACGTCAGGAAGATAGAAAAAGTTTTGAAGCGCAATGGGAACTGAACATGAATTTTTTGATGGGGAATCAATATTGTTCCATTGGTCCTTCAGGAGAAGTTGAAGAATATGACAAACAATATTTTTGGCAAGAAAGAGAAGTTTACAACCACATTGCTCCTATAGTTGAAGCAAGGTTAGCAAAACTTTTGTCGCTCAAACCTACAATGGCAGTTGTACCTGCGTCGGGAGATGACCGTGATATTAAGACAGCAACTGTTTCCAAGAAAATTGTAAATTCAGTTTACAATAAACTTTGCGTTAGCGGAGTTATTTCGGAAGCAAACAACTGGAGTGAAGTTTGTGGAACAAGTTTTTATAAGGTTGCTTGGAATTCTAGCAAAGGGAATGTTCTTGTCAGTGATGAAAAGGGTAAAGTTGCAACGGGAGATATAGAAGTTTCTGTGTGTCCACCATTTGAAATTTATCCAGAGAGTTCAAGTTGCAACGACATTTGTGACTGCAAGTCAATTATTCATGCAAGAGCATATCATGTTGACGACATAAAGTCCATATGGGGTGTTGATGTTAAAGGTGAAGACATAAACGTGTTCTCACTTGACAATGTACAATCTATTGGCGGTTACGGTTACTTTGGAAATGTTGGCAAAGTGGTTAGTGGAGTTAGAAACAATTATGCTATTGTCATAGAAAAATATGAAAGTCCAACTGTTGAATTCCCTAACGGAAGATTAATTATTATTGCTGGGGACAAACTTGTTCATTTATCTGAATTACCATATTTAAACGGGAACGATGGAGAAAGATGTTTTCCATTTATTAGACAAACCTGTATTGAACACCCAGGTTGCTTTTGGGGTTCAAGTATAATTGAAAGGTTGATTCCTGTTCAACGTTCATATAACACATTAAAAAACAGAAAACATGAATTTATGAACAGGCTTTCAATGGGTGTTTTAACTGTTGAAGATGGCTCTGTCGATGTTGAGAATTTGGAAGATGACGGACTTTCACCAGGAAAAGTGCTGATATATAGACAAGGTTCAACTCCACCAAAGTTTATGAATTTTGACAGAGTGCCTGTTGATTTCACTGCTGAAGAAAACATATTGTTGAATGAGTTCAGTTACATAAGTGGTGTTTCAGATTTACTCAGAAATTCTGTTTCAAATTATTCTCAACTTTCTGGTGTTGCTCTTCAAGTTCTTGTTGAACAAGATGACACAAGAATTTCTGTCACTGCGGAGAAAGTTCGTGAAGCAATTAAGACCATGGCAAAACACGTCCTGCGTTTATACAGACAATTCGCAACTGTTCCTAGGTTATCAAAAATTGTTGGGGATAACGGCGATGTTGAAGTGTTCTATTTTAATTCATCTGATATTTCGAGTGATGACATAATTTTTGAAACTGGAAATGAAGTTGGCGAAACAATTGCCCAAAAGCGAAGCATGGTGTTTGACCTTCTAAATGCCGGACTTTTGCATGATGAAAATGGAAAACTTTCAAACAGAATGAGAGTCAAAGCTCTTGATCTTTTAGGTTTTGGTGTTTGGGAGAATGCCCAAGATATCAACGAATTACACTTGAAAAAAGCATCTAATGAAAATTTAAAATTCCTTGAAGGAAAAAAGGTTAATCCTTTGGAAGTTGATGATCATGATATTCATATCAATGAGCATACTGCATTCTTAATTGGCAGTGAAACTGAAAAGAAAGCTGAAAAGAACCCTGAACTTATCGAAAATGTCTTAAAGCATATTAGGATGCACAAACAAATGAAAGCGATTGAAAATTCAATCGAAAATAAATAAAAATGGAGTTGACTATGGAAGAAAATGTAAAAAGTGGGGAACAACCAACTGAAAGCGAGCAAGCATTAGGAAGGATTGTTGAAGATGATAAAAGCGGTGCCACTACATCGCATGAAGAGGGCTCCCCATATGGCAAATTCTCATGTGCAGAAGACCTTGTTAACGCGTACAATAATCTTCAAGCAGAATTTACGAGAAAATGCCAAAAACTTAGCGAAATTCAAAAAGAGTTTGCCGAAAAAGAAATTAAGGAAACTTCGAAAGATGAAACGGAAAATGTTTCTCCGGCTTACGAAAATGAAAATTGGAGAACTCGCGTTGCAGAATTTTTGATGCAAAACGAGCAAGCAAAAGAATTTTCGCGAGAAATTTCTAACGAAATTTTGAATGACAAAAACCTACAAAAATCGCCCGATATGTTGGAAATTGCATGGGGAAGAGTGTTATCAAAAAACTATAAAACTCCTGACAAACTTGCAAGCGAGTCTTCATTCATGGAAAAATTTGTTCTTTCTAACGACGATGTTAAAAAGAAAGTTATTGGAAATTATTTAGATGAAATTAGAAAGGCTCCTCCTGTTATCGGTAGCGGAATTAAAGGTGGAATAAGTTTGCTTACAAAAACAAGCAAACCTAACAACTTAAACGATGCGAAAGCATTGGCTGAAAAATTTTTTAAAAATTAATTACTAGGAGATAAAAATGGTTTCATTAACAAGCGCAAGCAATGCTCTTAAAAATGTATATTTGGGTGTTGTTGCAAATCAATTAAATACAAATGCAAACCCACTTCTAAGTAAGATTGAACAATCTACTTCAGATGTTTGGGGAAAACAAATTATTAAACTTGCTCCTTACGGAATCAATGGTGGTATTGGGGCAGGAACGGAAACTGGTTCTCTTCCTATTGCGGCAGAAAATCAATATGTACAATTCGTTACAGATTTAAAAAACCTCTATGGAAAAATCTCCATTTCAGACAAAGCTATGAGAGCATCTGCAAACAATGCAGGCGCTTTTGTAAATCTTTTGAATGCTGAAATGGAAGGACTTGTAAAAGCAAGCAGTTTCAACTTTGGAAGAATGTTATATGGTGATGGCAGTGGACTTTTGGCTACCGTTGTTTCTTTCAATTCTGAAAACGGTGCTATAACAGTTGACAGTGTTAGAAATTTGATTGAAGGCATGGTTGTTGATGTTTATAATGCATCAGCAAAAGTTGCTGGTTCAAGCGGTCACAGAATTTCTTATGTTGACAGAACAAATAACGTTTTCTATCTTGATACTGCAACTTCTGGATTAACTTTTGCTAAAGATTACACAATTTATGTTCAAAATTCTAAAGGACTTGAAATAACTGGTCTTGGTGCAATTTTCGGAGATGCTGAAACTCTTTATGGATTGACAAAAGCTTCTTATCCTTGGCTTACTCCTTATACAGATTCAACATCTAAAGAAATTTCTGATGCTACAATTCAAGCAGGATTAGATTCATTGGAAGAAATCAGCGGAACTTCTGCTAATTTCATCACATGTTCACGTGATGTTCGAAAAGCATATCAAACATACTTGTCATACTTCAAGAGAAATGTTGACATCATGGACTTGGCTGGCGGATATAAGGCGATAACTTACAATGGAATTCCTGTTTTTGCTGACAGATTTGTTAAGAGTGATGAAATGTATCTTCTTAACACAGATGAATTTACATTGCATCAATTATGTGACTGGAAATGGCTCGAAGGCGATGATGGAAAAGTTATTAAACAAAATGCAAATGAAGCAACATATTCAGCAACTCTTGTCAAATATGCTGACCTTATTTGCAACAAACCAAATGCTCAAGGAAAAATTTCAGGAATTTTGTCTACAGTTACTAATCCTTTTGCATCTACAACTACTGCAGAATAAAGGTTTTTAAAGGTTTATGAAAATTGAAATTTTGAATGATGTTTTGTTTATTTGCCAAAGACTTAAAGAGATAGACGAAGATTATAGAGTTTTTTTTAATTGCAAAACTCAAAAATTCGAAGTTCATAATATTGGTCAAATTGGGGACAGTTATTGCTTAACTGTCCCTTTCCAATATCTTGATGCACGAACAATTGAACTTGTTAACAAGACAAAGATTGAAAACAGAGAAAAGTTGATTGCTGAAATTGACAGAGAAAACGAAAAATTAGAAGAAAGAAATAATAAAAGAATTTTAGATGAAGCAAAGGATAGATTGCTTGATGAAATTAAATATTCAAAAATTTAAAAGGAGAGTGTATGACGGCAAAAAACATTATTAAAACTGCTTGCATTTTTCTTCAAAAAGATGAGTTACTTGACGTTACTGATTTAGACGGCGAATTAACTGCAACATCAACACAACTCAAAGAACTTGAGCATCTTTTGAGATGTCTTAATCTTGTGATTGATGAAATTGCAACTGATTACGTTCCACTTGTCCAAAAAGAAAAATTGACTCCTTCAAAAGGAATTATAAATCTTTCAAGTTTTTCTAAAGACTTGATTGATATTTTGCAAGTTAAAGATAAGTTCGGCATAAAAGCAAATTACAAACTTTTTCCTTCTTATTTGGAAACAATTGATGGTGAGGTTGAGGTTACATATTCTTTCAAACCTGTTGCATTGACAAGTTTGTCTTCAACTATGGAACAATTTTCTCAAAAAGTTTCTGAGAGAGTTGTAGCATATGGAGTTGCAATGGAATATTCTTTCATCTGTGGATTACATGATGATGCCTCAATTTGGGAAAAAAGATTTAAAGATGGGCTTATTATTGCATCAAGAAAAAAATCTGACATTCGTTTGCCAAAACGGGGGTGGATTTAATGATTTATGAAAATAAACTTCTTTTAAAAAACAAATCAACATATAAACTCACTTTGTCAACTTTTAAATATGGAATTAACACTGAAATTGATGAAAATTCTTTACCTTATAAATATGCTAAAGTCACTTATAACTACACCTTTAAAAGAGGTGCTCTTCAAACAGGTATTGGTTTTGATGAACTTTATCTCCCAGAAACAACAGATGAAAATCCGGAAATGAGAAAAATGTTTGTTGAAGGGGAGTACACTCAATTGAACAAACTTTGGCTTTTCCCGTTTTACAACACAACATATAATGTGCGAAATAACATGCTTCTTTTAAGTCATGACAATCAAGTAAAATATGCAAATATAATCAGCATTAACCCTGGTTTTTTTAATGTTGATATAACTGATGAATTGACGTTTACGTCTGAGCCCAATGCTGTATACTACAACATAAACGGCAATGATGTTATGCTTATAACTTCTGCAACAGACGGAATGTATGTTTTTCATCCAACTTCAATTTCAACATTAGATTCAGATGCTCCAAAAATTATTTCAATTTGTCGACATTATGAGCGTGTTTTTGCAATTGAAGAGGGAAAACGAAATAAACTCATTTTCAGCGCAAACCTTGACCCGACAAACTGGAATGTAAGTGAAAATGAAGCGGGATATATTGAAATAATTGATGACCGTGGTTGTCTTGAAAAAGTTGTAAGTTTTAATGATTATGTTTACATATTTAAACAATATGGAATTTCAAGATTATCTGCTTATGGTGACCAATCAGAGTTCAGTTTATCAAGCGTTTTTGTTACAAGCGGAAAAATTTATGGCAATTCTGTTTGTGTTTGTGGGGACAGAATTATGTTCCTTTCTCGCGATGGAATTTACTCTTTTAATGGATATTCTGCAACAAAACTTTCTCTCAACATTGAATCTTTGTTTGCGGAAAACAACGACAACTGTTGTTCTGCATATCACAACGGAAAATATTATTTAGGTTGTAGACTGAAGTACAATGATGGAGAAGTGGTTGGGTGTGAAGGTTATGCAGAAGGATATGTTAACAATTCACTCATCGAACTCGACCTGAAAACAGGAGATATTTCTTTGACTCGCGGGGTTGACCTAAAATCACTTTGTTCAATTGAATATGACACTGTTAATAAACTTGCGGTGCTTTTTAACAATGAACACAAAAAGAAGCTTGGCGAAATGAATAACAGTGGAAGTGTGTTTGGGACACCGCTTAAAAAAGTTTGGGCGTCATCATATTCAAACTTGGGTTTCCCTGACAAAATTAAAAAAATTGAAAAAGTGACACTAATTTCCAAGCAAGATTGTGTTATTAAAATAAAAACTGACATTGAAGAGAAGGACTTTGAAGTTAAAGGAAAGGACATAACTTCGGTTTTCTATCCAAATTTAAAAGGTGAAATGTTCCAATTTAAAATTGAAACTCTTGGAAGTTTGGCAGATATTTCTGCGCCAGAAATTACTTTTGGAATTAGCAGATGAAATATTCTGTTGGCGAAACGAAGCAAATTATATACAAAAAAAATATTCAAAATTTTAATGATCTAGGAGGTGCAAGCATGTACGAATATAAAATCTTTTCAGATGATAACTTAAATTCAGATCAACAAGATGTTTTAGAAAAACTTAGCGAAATTGACAAAAAATATTCCCTAGAAGAATTTATCCCAAAGGAAATCACGTCTTTGGGGTTGGAGAAAAAAGAATTTGAAGCGCCCACTGATGAAGAAGTTAGGCTACAGGCAGAGAATTTGCTTGAGAGCGAAAAAGAAAATGGACTAAAAAAAATACAAGATAACTATGACTCAAAATTTTCATCACTTGATTCTAAAACTTTAGGCATTGAAGAAGATAGAAATCAAGATGTTGAAAAGGTGTTCAGTGACTATGCAAATTCTCTTCGAAAGGCAACAAATTCAAGTATAAAACAAGGCATTTCTCGTTCTTCAATTTTCAATGAAGCTGTTAATGCTATTGAAGGGACAAAAAATTCGGAACTATCAAAAATAGAAGAGAATTTCAAAAAGGAAGTTACAAAACTTGAAAATGAGCGCGAAATATTACAGAAACAAAAAGATAATGCATTAGAGAGTTTTGATATTTCTTATGCCGTCAAACTGGAAAATAAAATTTCAAATTTAAATAAGGAAATTGCAAAGCAACAGGAAGAAATTTTGAAATATAACAAAAATGTTGACAAACTTGAAGAGGAAAATAGGCTTAAACAAGAAAAAGAAAATCTTTTGGAACAAAACAGGATTGAAAAAAGAAACAAAGAACTTCTTGCTGAAAAGCAAAAATTGGGAGACATAGGATTCACTAACCAAATGTTGAAAGAAAGATTTGATGTTGTTAAAGACTACCTAATGAAACTGCCGAAAGACAAGGCACTGAATGAACTTAATAAAGATAAATCATATGAACAACTATTAGGAAACTACTATCCGGCAATTGTTGTTCAGATGATGAAACGTGAAGGATAACTATGTGGCAAGATATTATTAATATTGTCATATCAAATGGAATTTTTGCAACACTTTTTGTTGGGCTTCTGATGTATCTTTTGAAAGATAGTTCAAAACGAGAAAAGAAATATACAGATACAATAAGTTCTTTAAACAAAAATTTGGGAACAGTTTCACATCTCGATGACACAGTTGAAGATGTAAAGGATACTGTTGACACAATCAAAGACGACATTGAAGAGAGTAAAGAAATTATGAACGATGTTTCAGAACAAACTACTTTACTTAATGGAAAAATTGAAAAAACTTCTGCGTCTATTGAGTCGATTGACGCAAGTTTAAAGAACCATACAAAAATAATCAAGAAAGTTTCGGCCGACGTCAAAGGTGTGAAAAACGACGTTAAAGAAATCAGAAAACTTGTTTTTCCTAAAGAGGAGGAGTTATGAAAAATTTAATAAAAAGTTATAGTTTTTGGGTTAGTCTTTCAGGGGCGATTGTTGTTTTGGTTGAAAGTCTTGGAAAGGCAATCGGATTTATACCCGATGGTAAATTAATCAATGATATTGTTATGGCAATAGCGGGAGTTCTTGTTGTTTTGGGCGTTGTTGCTATGCCTGTGAACAATAAAACAGACGAAGTTAATAGTCAGAATGATGGGAATATTCAAATACTAGAAGATGAATCAGTTGGAGAACCTGATAAAGATGAAATTCAAGATTCAAAAGATAAGACTGATGAAATTTAAACCAAAAAACGGGGGTTGCCCCGTTTTTTTTAGTTTTATTGCAGACATTCTGAAACTGTTGTGAGAGTGTATCCTTCGGTTTGTAAGGTTTCAATTATTCTTGGGAGTGCTTCGGCAGTTTTTTCGGTTGGATGCATCAAAATTAAATCTCCGCCAGAAGCATTTTTTATTGCACGATTGTATATTAAATCGGCATCTTTATCTCGCCAATCTATTGTGTCGCGCGTCCACATTATTGTTGTGTAACCTAGTTCTTTGGCTATATCAAGGGTGGTTTGGGAATATGAACCACTTGGTGGAGCAAACAGTTTCATATCATAATTGAGTAATTTTTTTATTAAATTGTGGTTGTTTTCAATTTCTTGTTTATTTTTTTCATAAGTAATTTTTTGGTGGTCTTTGTGATAATATCCATGGTTTGCTATTTCGTGACCATCGTCATATATTTTTCTCAAAAGTTCGGGATATTGTTCTGCCCAAGTTCCGCCTACAAAAAAAGTTGTTTTAACATTATTTTCTTTCAATGTATTTAACATAGAGTCGAGATATTCATTTCCCCAATATACATTTATCATTAAGCTGATATTTTTTGAGTTTATATTGCCATGATAAATTGCTTCATTTGTTGAAGTTGATGAGGCATTTAGTGTTCCTCCAGCATATGTCAATGCAAATAAGCCAATTAAAAGACAACCTATTATCATATTTGCAAAAACATTTCTGAAAGTTTTTGGAGATAATTTCTTATTTTTTCTAGAATTAAAAAACCCACATATTTTCATACATGGGTATTTTATGCTTTAATATTATGAGATAGGACTATTCATTTGAAATTTTGTCAAGATATGTTTTTAAAACTTCAAGCATTTCTTTTTGTTTAGTTAAATGTATTATTTCTTCAACTGCTTGGAATTTTATGCTTTTTTCTTTTTCCTTAACAAAGTTGAAAGCAACAAGGTTAAGTGGAGCAGAGCAAAAAGGGCAGAAATTATAAATTTGATTTTGTACATCCATATTTAGTTCATGTCCACATGCTTTACAAAAGTTTTGGTCGTTTTTTGTTTCAATTCCTAATTCCATCTTTTCTCCTATTCAAAAACATAAGGTACTGGGCAATTAGATTTCTCAGGTTCACTTGGTTTTTGTTTTTGTTCAATTTGGCTGTATATTTCTTCTCTTGTTTTTTGCAAGTCATTGTCAAGCATTCTTTCGAGAGTTTTTTTCAAATTTTCTTTTGCATTTATATTTTCAAAAAGTGCATTATTTAACTTTGAATATAATTCAACATCAAAATACAAATCATAGTCAACACCTATTGTTAAACAAGTTGCCGTTCTGTCAAACTCATCGTCTTTTATTGTGTTTGTCTCTCTTGTTGAATTTTGATGAAGGGCAGGATTTTTTGTTTCTATCTTAAGTTCTATGTAACGTTGATTTATTACATATTGTTCAGTCTTTTTTGAACTTGCAATTTGTGGCATTGGTGTGTACCCAGCTGTGCTAATTAATGTCAAATCTTGATATACTGAAGTTAATGGGTCTTGTGAACGATTAACTATTTTTTTCTTTGTATAAAATTTTGATGAACTTGTGTCAACGATAACGCCTTTATTATTATTTACTTTTGCAAGATTGTTAAGTTTTGTTGCTATAGCGTTTGTTGTGGATGAAATTGGCCCTTGACTTGAAAATAAACATTTCAAAATTTCACTCTTATAATTTGTTAAGGAATTATTGAAAACAAATGTTATTTCTGCTTTGTTGTCGTCATAATATTTATCTTCAATCCCAAGATTTTGTGCAACGATTTTGCTTGTTTCAATTGGATATTTAAGTGTTCTGTCATTAATGAATTTTCCTTCATTAACTCCGTTATACATAAATAAGATTTTGTCTTTATCTGCAACTCTTAATATTTCTGAAATATCATCAATATAACTTTTTGCCAGACTTTTTTTCTTTTCTGTGTTTCCGGCAGGATAGTAGAACAAATTTCCGCCTATGAAGAATGCACCTTCTTCCATGTCATTTATTTTCTTAATGTGTTCAAGCAGAATTTCGAGTCTTGGAGGACATTGGTCGTTTCCATAAAACAAATTTTGAATTGGAAGAAGTTTTAAGGATTTTTGGTCTTCAGGAATGTATATTGTGTCATAAAGACCTTTTGTTTCCCTTTCTTTTTTCAATCTGTTTTGATAGGTTTTGGAAATTATTTTGCTTAATTCTGACATATTTTTCTCCTATTTTTGATAATATGTTTCAATTGTTTCTTTCAATTTCTTATTACTTGATGTACTTACATTAGCAGTAACTTTTTCTAGATGTTCACGCATTCTATTTGCTTCTTGCATTGCATAGTTCCAATATTCGTTTGGTATTGGCATGCAATCACAGTAAATTGATGTTTTTGGAAGGGTACGTCTTTCTCTCTGTGTTGAACCAAGAAGATAATCATTTTCTTTTGTTCCAATTCTAATTAATTTCAAATCACTTGGAGCAGTTTCATATCTTTTATCAAGAGCATATGTTTCTTGTCCGAGAGTGGCAGGGAGAATTATACAAGTTAAATCATTATTTACTGTTTTGCCTGTTTCGAGGTCAACAATGTTTTCCACACGATAGTCTGAAGCCATATCTTGGTGTACGTGACCAAAGATTGCGATTCTTGCACCATATTGTCTTGCAAGTTTCATTCCAGCATCTAATTTGTTGCCGTCGCTTCCGTTAAGTCCATTTCCATGGTCAATGTATATTTTTACATCGTCATAGCCTTGCTTGTTGTCAGCTTTAAGTCTTACCGTCAAAAGTGTGGCAAAACGTGAATATCTTTTAAAATATGGAGTTCCTGCAAAAGCTGTTGCGAGAATATCTGTCCCAATGTCTTTTGTTCTTTCACCGTTATCATGATTGCCGGAATTTATAAACAAAACTTTTTCTCTTATTATTGGGTCTGCCAAAACGTCATACCAAAGTTTCAATTCAATTACAGGAGATAATGCATTGTCAAGAGGACTTGATACACATTGTTCTGTGTTTAATGCGTTGTTTCTGTTGTCACCATTAAAGCCAATATACATTGATGGAATATATTTTGCCATTATTTGTGCTGCAACAGTTGCCATGAAATGTGAGGAAATTGAACCCCAATGGTTATCTGTCAAAACAAGTAAATCAAAATTCTTTGTGTGTGAAAGGTCATAGAAAAGATGATTTATTGGTTTTGGTGCTTCGCTATTGATAATTTTGTCATATGCATCAGCGATTGGATTTCCTTTTTCATACAGTCTTTCTTCAAGTCTAAAAACATCGCTTGTGAGTTTTTTACGCGTTGTAAATTTATCGCCTGAAAAATCTTCGTTTGAGTTGTTTGTCATTTTCACCTCTCCTTTATTTCTACACTTATATTTTACTGTAGAACCAGTTCGGTGTCAATAGTTAAATTTCACAGAATGTCGAAATTTGTTGAAAATGAACGAAAAAAACTAGCCCCATTTGTTGTCATCTGATGACAGTTTGGACTTGTTTAGAGCAATCATTTCAAAAAGTTTGTTTGAACAATGGGCGTTGTCTGCACGTAGTGCTTGTTCAACAAGTTCCAAAGCGCCTTCTGCTTTGAAACTGTAATATTTTGAGCCAGAAATTATTATGTGGTCAACAAGTGGAATGTTCATATATGAAAGTAAATCAAATATTTTCTTTGTCGCATTATAGTCTGGCCCTGATGGAGTTGGGATTCCATTTGGATGATTATGTGCAATTACAACCATATTTGGTTTATGTGTTGTCAAGGTTGAAATAAGAACAGGCATGTTTATGTCCACAGAATTTTGCGTTCCTGTTCCAATCAAAATTGTTTTAACAACTTCGCTGTTTGCTGTTAAGCATGCAACATAAAACTCTTCCACTGTTTTGCTTTCAAGAAATGGAGTAAAATGGTCAACAAAATCTTTTGGAGTTGTCAAAACAGGTTTGACAGTTTTTGTTGTTGAACTTGTACGATAATAATAAAATAGTTTGCTGAGCGCTTTTATATGTTTTGCTGTTTCCGAACCTATTCCTTCAATATTAATTAAACTTGAATAGTCTGCTTCAAAAACGTTTGCAATTGTTTTGAATTCATCGAGCAGTCTATGGGCGATTGGGTTGGTGTCTTTTCTTGGAATTGATAGTGTCAAAACATATTCCAAAATTTGAACTTCCGTCAGGTTGTCAAAATTTGAATTATAAATTATGTGTCTTAGTCTTTGTCGATGTTTAGAATGAATATTTTCTTTTGTTTTCTTTTCTATAGTTTTCATCTCTTTTTTCACTTTTTATCTTTTTGTAAAAAGATTATATCATTAAACCTCTTCTCTTCCAATTAAATAATCAACTGTTACATCAAAAAAATCTGCCAATTTCCAAAGGCAAGCCAAACTTGGTTGGCGGAGCCCATTCTCCCATTTCCCAATTGCTGTGTCTGAAACAGAAATTGCCTTTCCAAGTTGTAGTTTAGAAAGTCCACTTGCTTTTCTTAAATCAGTTAATCTTTGCGCCAATAAAATTTTCATACATATATTTTATTATTTCTACGTTAATATTTTTATATTCGTACATTTGGGCGATTTTTTAATATATTTGTTTTTTTGTTGATTTTTTTTGTTTGGATATAGTATAATTTTTCCATGAGAATACTTGGAATTGACCCAGGATATGGAATTGTTGGATTTGGTGTCATAGATTATGAAAATGGGGAATATAAAGTCATTGACTATGGTGTGATTGAAACCCCAAAGGAAGAAAGCATTCCTGTCAGACTTGCAATGATATATGATGCAATAAAACAACTTATTGAAACCTACAAACCTGAGCAAATGGCAGTTGAAGAACTTTTTTATTTTAAAAATCAGACAACTATAATTCCCGTTGCCGAAGCCAGAGGAATTATTCTTCTTGCGGGAATTCATTCTTGTGGAGAAATTTTTGAATATACGCCTTTGCAAATTAAACAAGCTTTAACGGGAAACGGTCGTGCAGAAAAGGCGCAAGTTCAGTATATGGTCACGGCAATTTTGGGACTTGAAAAAATTCCAAAACCTGATGATGCTGCTGATGCTCTCGCTGTTGCAATTACTCATGCGAATTTTAATCAAAGTTTAATTTAAAATTATTTTTGAAAAATGTTTACAGTTTAGTATATTTTGTGCTAAACTTTTTTTATGTTTAATTATATTATAGGTGAAATCGTATTAAAATCTGAAAATAGCGTGGTTGTTGAAAATAATTCGGTGGGTTTTGAAATCTTTGTTTCGCAATCCACACTTCTTTCTCTTCCAAGCATTGGGTCAGTTGCAAAAATTTACACATATCTTAATGTTCGAGAAGACGAAATGAGTTTGTTTGGCTTTTCAACACTTGAAGAAAAAGAAATGTTTTTGAAACTTATAAGTATTTCTGGAATTGGGCCAAAAGTTGCACTCTCAATTTTGTCCGGAATCCGACTTTCAGATTTATCAATAGCAATAAAAACAGAAGATATAAAAGTTTTGTCAACGATTAAAGGTCTTGGAAAAAAAACAGCAGAAAGAATTGTGTTGGAACTCAAAGATAAAATTTCTGTCATTGGTTTCAATGAAGAGAATGTTCCAATGCTAAACGAAAGTGCAATTGACGAAGCAACAGAGGCGCTTGTTGCTCTTGGGATTAATAAAAATGAAGCATATAGACTTGCAAGAGAAAATGCAAGAGAAAATGATAAGGCTGAAGAAATTATTACACGTGCATTTCAGAATTTGAATTAGGGGTTTAAATGGAAAACAACAGATTTATAACTAGTACAAAAAATATCACTGATGTTGAAATCGAGAATAAACTTAGACCAACTTCAATGAAAGAATATGTTGGGCAAGAAAAGCTCAAAGCAAATTTATCTGTTTATATAAAAGCGGCAAAAGACAGGAAAGAAGCACTTGACCATGTCCTTTTGTATGGACCACCGGGATTAGGGAAAACGACAATTTCTCACATAATAGCAAATGAATTGGGTTCACAGATAAAAATCACTTCGGGTCCAGCAATTGAACATGCAGCTGACCTTGCGGCAATTTTAACAAATTTGAACACAAACGATGTTCTTTTCATTGATGAAATTCATAGACTCAACAAAAGCGTTGAAGAAATTTTGTATCCTGCAATGGAAGATTTTGCACTGGATTTTATTGTTGGAAAGGGTCCATCTGCGCGAAATATGCGTCTTAAAATCAAACCTTTTACATTAATTGGTGCGACGACAAAGGCAGGTATGATTGCAGGCCCATTGCGTGACAGATTTGGTGTTATTGCAAGATTGGAACTATATTCCGACAAAGACCTTTCAATCATTGTTGATAGGTCGGCTAAAATATTAGGAATTGACATTGATGCTGATGCAACTCTTGAAATTGCACGAAGAAGCAGAGGAACGCCAAGAATTGCAAATAGACTTCTTAAACGTGTTCGAGATTTTGCCCAAGTTATTGGCGAAGGGAAAATAACACTTGAACTTGCGGACAAAGCACTAGGGCTTATGGACGTTGATAAACTTGGGCTTGATATGGTCGACAGACGCATTTTGGAAACCATGATTGACAAATTTGGAGGCGGGCCAGTTGGTCTTGAAACATTGGCGGCGGCCACTGGCGAAGAAGCATCAACCATTGAAGATGTTTACGAACCTTATTTAATACAACTTGGCTACATTTCAAGAACTCCACGTGGAAGGATTGTTCTTAAACCTGCTTATGAGCATCTTGGAAGAGTAATGCCAGAATAAATTATAAAAGGAGCGGTTGCGTGGATTTGCAACAAGGCTTATGGAAAATTATACTTTAAAATCAACTTATTATTATGATTTACCAGAAGAACTAATTGCTCAAACTCCCTTGGAAAAGAGGGATAGTTCTCGCATGTTGGTTTTTTCTGGTAAAAGAATTTTTGACGAAAAAGACTTTGATGAAGAAGACTTCAAAAAACATATTTCGCACAAACACTTTTATGATGTTATAGATTATTTAAAACCTGGTGATGTTTTAGTCTTGAACAATTCAAGGGTTCTTCCTGCTCGTTTGTTTGCAATAAAAGAAGAGACAGGGGCGAAAGTTGAAATTTTGTTACAAAAGAGAATCAATCTTAAAAATTGGGAAGTTATAGCACGCCCAACAAAACGTCTCAAAGTTGGAACTGTCTTAAAATTTAACGATGAACTATCTGGCAAAATAACGAGAATTGGAGAATATGGTGAGTGTGAAATCGAATTCTTGTTTGAAGAAACAAAAGATGGAAAAACGGTATCTTTTGAAGAGATTTTGGATAGAATTGGAACAATGCCACTTCCTCCTTATATCCATGAAAAATTGACAGAAAAAGAAAGATATCAAACAGTATATTCAAAGACGCTTGGGTCAAGTGCTGCACCAACTGCCGGTTTGCATTTCACTCCAGAATTGTTGAAGAAGATTCGTGAAAAGGGAATTATTGTAGCAGAGGTTCTTTTGCATGTTGGACTTGGAACTTTCAGGCCAGTTAAAGAAGATAACATTTTAGACCACAAGATGCACAGCGAATTTATAAAAGTTTCTGATGAAGTTTCAAAAATTGTCACAGATGCAAAGCGTGAGGGCAGACGAGTTGTTGCTGTTGGAACAACTTCAATGAGAGTTCTGGAAAGCATGGCTGAAAAAAGATATGAAGATGGGAAAGAATTTTACGGATTGAAGAGTGGCGAAAAAGAGACAGACATTTTTATATATCCACCTTATTCCTTTAAAATTGTAGATGCATTGATAACAAATTTCCACCTTCCAGAAAGCACTCTATTAATGCTCATATCTGCATTTATTGGACTAAAAAATGTAAAGGAAATTTATAAAATAGCAATTGAAAATAAGTATAGATTTTTTTCCTTTGGCGATTGCTGTTTGTTTTTGTGAGGAAAAAACTATTGAATTAAATTAGAAAGTGTGGTAGGATATAACCATGGGAAGTTTAGAAAAAAGATTTCAAGCATTTTTAAATAAAAATAATAAATTTAAAGGACACGAAATTGAAAAAATTTCTGATGTTGATGCTGAAAGTGCAGATTTTTTAGCTAGAACGATGATTTTGGCAACTCCAGAAGATTATTTGCTATGTTTTTCAAGTCTTATTTTGTTAAGTGCGAAAAGTAAACAGGCTAGCAAAAGAAAAAACAAAAGTTATTCATTTAAAGGATTGGTTGCAAAAGCAATTGATGCTTCAATTGAAAATAATGAAAATTTTATAACATTTTGTCCAGGAATAGATAGAAAGGGCAAACCTGTAGTCTTTGTTAAATTGCTAGGTTGTCAGTTTTGTTTCCATGATGTTCCTGTATCTCCTAAGATGATGTGGGCAGAACAATTAGGAAAACCACAATATGAAAAACAAAATTGGATTCGAACACCACTTCAAAGAGGCGCTAACCAGTTGTTTAACTATGCTTTAGATCAAGAAAACATAACAAGAATTTATATGGACGGAAGCGGAGCTAATCCAAAAGACATTGTTTTCAAAAACAGAAGAAAACGGAAAAAAATTGATGCTACTCTCGCCGTTGCAGGAGCTCAAATTGGACAATCACGCCAAATTAAAAACAACAAGAAAGAAATTGAATTAGGAAAATAAAATGTCAAATTTTGAATTTACAATTAAACATGTATGCAAACAAAGCGGAGCCAGAGTCGGTGAACTTAAAACGCCTCATGGAATAATTGAAACTCCGGTGTTTATGCCAGTTGGCACACTTGCAACAGTAAAAGGGTTGAAACCAGAAGAACTTAAAGAGATTGGTGCTCAAATTATACTTTCGAACACCTATCATCTTTTTTTGCGTCCAGGGGACGAAATTGTTAAGCAAGCGGGTGGTTTGCATAAATTTATGAATTGGGACAGACCAATTTTGACAGATAGTGGTGGTTTTCAAATATTTTCACTTTCTGACCTTAGAAAAATCTCAGATGAAGGGGTTGAGTTCCGTTCACATTTAAGCGGGGAAAAGTTTTTCATAACTCCTGAAAAATGTAT
>JAEDFV010000026.1 GCA_016297845.1 Clostridia bacterium | reverse complement strand
AAAGTGGCACGCGAGCTGGGTTCAGAACGTCGTGAGACAGTTCGGTCCCTATCTATCGTGGGCGTAGGATATTTGAGAGGAGCTGTCCCTAGTACGAGAGGACCGGGATGGACATACCAATGGTGCACCAGTTGTCACGCCAGTGGCATAGCTGGGTAGCGATGTATGGAAAGGATAAATGCTGAAAGCATCTAAGCGTGAAACCTGCCACAAGATTAGATATCCCATAACATAAGTTAGTAAGACCCCTTGTAGACTACAAGGTTGATAGGTCGGAGGTGTAAGTGCAGTAATGCATTGAGCTGACCGATACTAATAGGTCGAGGGCTTGATCACACGTATGTGATTTCAAGCAATCTAATATAAATCTAAAAAATAATGTTAAATTGTTATGAAATATTTGAAAATCATGATACAATTCAATTGTCAAATAATTAGTTCGATAATTCACAGTTTTTAGAAATAAAAATTGTTTGTTATACCAGTGCTGGTGACAATAGAGAGAAGGAACCACCTGTTCCCATCCCGAACACAGAAGTTAAGCTTCTCATCGTCGAAAATACTTGACTGGAGACGGTCCGGAAAGATAGAACATTGCCAGTGCACCTATAAAACACCCGAAAGGGTGTTTTTTTTATCTTAAATTTTGATATTGACAGTGCTTGAATTTGAATGTAATATATATGTATATATATTTTACGAAAAAAAGGAGTTAAAATATGCTCGAGAAATTGTCAGAGGCATTTAATTTACTTACTAGCATTGAACTTCATGCACAATCCGTTGCAAATGGTTGTCTTTGCACTGTTAATGTCATATCATATGATTCAGATAAAAATAAGTATAAGAAATTAAATGATTGTTTTTATGGTTATAATTTGTTTGATGTACTTTCTCAAGTTGAAAATGCTTTTGGTGGAGAATATATTAATTGGAAAAAATTGAGAGATGAAAATTATGGTTTAATTGCAATAAATGAACTTTATGTTTCAAATCAATATCCTTGTTATGCGATTTCAAAATCAAAACGTTTAAAATATAATGTAAGTTATAATTGTTTTATGAATTTTGATGAATATCTAAAAGAATTGCATGATGAAATTACAGAATTATATCCTAACTACACAAAAAATATTTGTGATTATAATGAAAATTGTTTCAATTAAAAAAATAGTTATATTTAACTATTTTTTATTTTGTCTAGAAAAATTGGTGCAGATATTAAAAACCATGGAGCAAAAATTTTGGGATTCTTAATAAGTTCTTTTTCAAGCTCCGAAATTTCAATCCACTTATAATCTTCAACTTCGTCTTCATTTGGATTTATCTCTCCTCCATATTCTCCTAATAAAACATGGTCAAATTCATATTCATAAACATTTTTTAGTTGTGCAAAATAAATGAAATTGAACAGTTCTTTCATTTCAATTTTTTCTGTGATTCCCAATTCTTCGCTGAGACGTTGATTCGCTTCTTTTATAATATTTTCTGTTATAGGGTGGGAGCAACACGCATTTGCCCAAAGACCTTTGCTGTGATATTTTTTCTTTGAACGTTTTTGAATTAATATTTTATTATCATTAATCAAATAAACCGAAAAAGCTCTGTGTAAATACGGCTTTTTGTGGCCTTCAAATTTTTTAATTTTTTTTAGAGGAGAATCTTTTAAATCTACTAATAATATTTCTTTATCTTTTTCAAACATTTTGTTTCCTTTATTTGACTTATATTTTTGTTTGTAATAGTATATATATGTGAAAGGAGATAAAAATGAACTTTTTGTGTGGAATTGGTGCAATTATCGGTGGTGTAGTTGCGGGAGTTTTGGCTCTATTATTAATAATTTTTATGATTTGGATTATATCTACTTACAATAGTTTTGTACGTTTAAAGAACAATATTGAAGAAGCATTTTCAACAATGGACGTATATCTTAAGAAGAGATATGATTTGATACCTAACCTTGTCGAAACTGTAAAAGGCTATGCAAAACATGAGAAAGAAACTTTGGAAAAAGTAATCGCTGCAAGAAATGCGTGTGCGCAAGCAGGAAACATGGAAGACAAGCTTGCAAGTGAGAAAAATTTAAGCTCTGTTCTCAAACAACTTGCTGTTGTAATTGAAAAATATCCAGAACTTAAAGCAGACAAGAACTTTACAGATTTACAAAATACACTTAAACAACTTGAAAATGAAATTGCATCTTCAAGAAAATATTTTAATGGTGTTACTAAAACATACAACACAAAAAGGGAAGTTTTCCCAAGCAATATAATTGCGCGTTGGTTCAAATTTGATAAAAAACCTTTATTTGAAGTTGATAATGCTATAGAAAGAAAAAATGTTAAGGTTGAGTTCTAGAGCAAATGAATAAAAAGGGCGTAAGAACATTTTTGCCGTTTGTACTAATGGGAGTTATAATAATGATTATTGCTCTCATTTTTATCTTTAACTTTGCGTTTAAAGGAAATTCAAGTTCAGCGGTCAATGAATATAAAATTACTGGTTATGACGTAGAAATAAATGTCAATGAAGATAATTCGTTAGATATTAAAGAAAAGATAGATGTAAATTTTCTTGTAAAAAGTCACGGGATTTTTAGACAAATACCAATTTATCAGACGATTTCTTTTAGTGAACAGGGAAAAAATTATAACAAAAATTACAAAACAATTGTTTCATCAGTACAATGTTCGTCACACAATTATGATTTTTACACAGATAACTCAAATTATGTTATACAGCTTGGAAGTAGCAGTGTGTATGCGGGTGTGAATGAAACTTATGAAATTAACTACAAAATTTCATTAGGTGATGATAAAATTCCAGAATTTGACCAGTTCTATTACAATGTTGTTGGAAATCAATGGGACACAACTGTATCCAACATAAACGTAACAATTAATTTTTTGAAACCTGTTGATGATAGAAAAATAACGTTTTATGCAATGACTCCAGAGGGTGAAAAAACTTTTGTCGAAAATATTTCTGGCTCAACTGTGAATTATACGTATAGTGGAACTCTTGAACCATTCAGTGGTATAACAGCAAGAACTGTTCTTGAAGAAGGTTATTTCAACCCAACAAAACAAGTAATAACCGGAGACATAGTTGTTCTTTTGGTGTCAATCGCACTGATGGTTATTGGAACAGTAATTTTCTTGATTAAGAACAATAAAAACAAAATAATTCCGGTAGTTGAGTTTTCTGCGCCAGAGGGCATAACTCCAGCAGATGCAGGTTATATAATTGACAAAACAATCAACAATGGGGATATTTCTTCGCTCATAATATATTGGGCTAGCAAAGGATTTATTAAAATTGTTGAAAACGGAAATTCGACAACACTTGAAAAATTAAAAGATGCTGACGAAACATTTAAAGTTTATGAAAAATCAATTTTTGATGCTATGTTTGGCTCTAACGCTTCATATAACATAGATTCTGAAAATATAAAAGTTGCAAATGCGCTTCAATTGGCAAAAGAAGGTGTCAAATTTGAAAATGAAAGATTTTTCAATCAGTCAATTTCATCACTTAGATATTTTCTCATAGGAATATTTGCAGTAATGTGTGGAATTATGTATTGGGTTGTGGGTCAAAAAGTAAGTGTTGAATTTTACTCGTTATTAAATTGTTTTTTTATCAGTCTGTTACTTTTCTGTTCATCATCAATTATGTTAATTTGTTTAGAAAAGCGATTTACTATTGGAAAATTCACAATGATTGTTTCTGTTTCCTTCGCAATCATTGTTCAATTGGGGATATATATCTCATCAGCAATATTTTTGTTTGATATGTATGCAAATCCACTTTTACTAACTGTGTTCGTTCCTCTGATTTTGTCTGTATTAAACGTTTTGGCACTGAAGACAAATTATAGAGTTGAAGGTGAAAACAAGCAAGTTGGAAGAGTTTTTGGGCTTAGAGATTTTATTATCCACACAGAAAAGGATAGAATCAAAGTTCTTGCAGAAGATAAACCAGAATTATTTTTTGATATATTGCCGTACGCATATGTTCTTGGAATAAGTGGGGTTTGGATTTCAAAATTTAAGGAAATTGAAATAAAAAATCCAACTTGGTATCAAAGTAGCACAAACGTTTTAAATATTTATATAGGGTTAAGACTTCTTTCATCGATAAATTCAGTAAACATTAACGCGTCTAGGGCTTTAGTTAAAACTAATTCTAGTGGAAAAATTGGAAAAGGCGGGTCCTTTGGCGGAGGTCACAGTGGCGGAGGCTTCGGTGGCGGAGGCGGAGGTCGCTGGTAAAAGGAGTAGTTATGAAAAATATTTGTGTCATTGGACATGCAAACAACACGTCTGTTAATGAAACCAATTCAAAATGGGCAGATGTCCTTGTTGAGTGGTGTTTAAAAAATAACCATCGATTAACAACTGGTGGTTGTGTCGGGATTCCTGAAATTGTTGCAAACAAAATGTTTGAAAGAGGAGGCGAAGTTTTGGGTTATTCTCCTGGAGTAGATGAAAATGAGCATATAACTGAATTCGGATTTTCAGGGAATAAAGATATAAAGATGCGTTACATTAAGCCAACTAATGCCAGTCGAAATGCAAAGTTTTTGATAAGGTCAATAGACCTTATAGACGACGCGGACCTTGTTGTATGTTTTCGTGGAACATGGGGAACGCTCAGCGAAATAGTCTTTGCAGTGATGTGTAGTAAGCAAATTCTATTTTTAAATATTGACGAAGATAATAATGTTTTAAAAGAAATTTATGACCTTATGCAAACAATTAACTTGTATGATTGGAAAGAAAAGTTTGTTGAAGTGAAATCCATTGAAAAATTTAAAGAAGAACTTGAAAAGTATGAAAAA
>JAEDFV010000012.1 GCA_016297845.1 Clostridia bacterium | reverse complement strand
TCACCAGAAAAGCCGGTCTGACAGCAAACCTTCTTAAAAGCTCAAAAAAAACTTATTGAAATTGAAGATAAAGTCGGGGCATACAAAGAAATATGTCGTCTAAAAGGAAAATTGAATGGCAATATTCAGTAATTTGAGTGAGAAGTTAAATCACGCGTTTAGTAAAATTATTAATCGTGGGAAATTGACTTCGCTTGAAATAAAAGATGCAATGAGAGAAGTTAAGATGGCGCTCTTGGAAGCGGACGTCAATTATCTTGTTGTGAAAAAATTTATTTCTGATGTTTCTGAAAAGGCGCTGGGTGACGAAGTTTTGAAAAGTTTGACACCTGCGCAACAAGTTATAAAAATTGTTCGTGATGAACTAATCGCACTTATGGGAAGCAACAATCAAAAACTTGAAATAAGTCCAAAACCTCCTACGATTATAATGATGTGTGGGCTTCAAGGTGCAGGGAAAACCACTATGTGTGGAAAACTTGCTGTCCATCTTAAAAAGAATGGGAAAAAGCCGTTATTAGTAGCATGTGACATATATCGTCCTGCCGCTATTAATCAACTTCAAGTTGTTGGAAAACAAGCAAATGCAACAGTATTTGAAAAAGGGACAATAAATCCTGTAAAAATTGCAAAAGAAGGTGTTGAATTTGCTAAAAAACAAGGCTATGACACAGTTATAATTGATACTGCTGGACGACTACACATTGATGAAGAACTCATGAAAGAACTTGAGGAAATCAAAGAGGCGGTTTCTCCAACAGAAATTCTTTTAACTGTTGATGCAATGATTGGTCAAGATTCTGTCACAACAGCGGAAGAATTTAACAAACGTCTTGAAATTTCAGGAGTTATTTTAACAAAATTAGATGGTGACACTCGTGGAGGAGCAGCGCTTTCAATCAAAGCAATTACTGGGAAGCCAATAAAATTTTGTGGCGTTGGGGAAAAACTTGGTGACCTTGAACCTTTTCATCCAGACAGAATTGCAGGTCGCATACTTGGAATGGGTGACGTCCTTACACTAATAGAAAAAGCTCAAGAAGCTGTTTCAGAAGAACAGGCGAGAGAACTGGAAAAGAAATTTAGACAAAACAAATTTGATTTTGAAGATTATCTTGTCCAAATGGAAAACCTCAAAAAAATGGGAAACATAAACGACATAATCGGAATGATACCAGGTCTTGGAGCAAAACTTAAAGGCATGCCAAAAATTGATGAAAAACAACTTGAACGACAAAAGGCAATTATTCAATCTATGACGCCTTATGAAAGAAAAAATCCCGAAGTAATTAAGGCAAGCAGAAGAAAGAGAATTGCTGAGGGAAGTGGAACCGGAATTCAAGATGTTAACCAACTTTTGAAACAACTTGAGAAGAGCAAAGAAATGATGAAGCAAATCAAAAATAAAAAAGGATTTGGATTTTAATTGATATTATATTCGAAAGAATTTAATATATACAAATAGAAAAATAGGAGGAAAAAGAGATGGCAGTAAAAATTCGTTTAACAAGATTAGGAGACAAAAAATCACCTTTTTATCGTGTTATTGTTGCTGATTCACGTTCACCACGTGATGGAAGATTTATTGATGTTATCGGAACATATAATCCACTTGTTGACCCTGCTGAAATAAAAATTGATGCTGACAAAGCAAAAAAATGGATTTCAAACGGCGCTCAACCAACAGACACTGCAAAAGCATTGCTTGTTAAATCTGGCATTATTGAAAAGAAATAGTGTTTAATTTAAGGAGATAAAATGAAGGAAGTTGTTAAGTATATTGTTGAAGCACTTTGCGATTATCCTGAAGATGTTGAAATTTCAACAGTTTCTGATAATGGTGCTGAAATAATTAAAATTGCCGTTGCAAAAGACGATATGGGAAAAGTTATTGGCAGAAATGGAAAAATTGCAACTAGCATAAGAACAATCGTTAAATCACTTTCTAACAAGCAACACAAAAAATTTATTGTAAAGATTGAAGAGAAAAATGATTAACATTGGGAAAATTGTTAAGCCTCAAGGAATTAAAGGGGAAATTAAAATAATAGTTGACGGCGAGGCGGAGAGATTTAAAAATCTTCGCCACGTTTTCGTTTCGGAAAAACTTCATGAAATTGAAACGATATCAGTTCGTGATGGGGCATTGTTTGTTAAATTTAGAGATATTTCTAGTAGGAATGATGCTGAAGAATTGAGAAATTTAGATGTTTTTTGTGATGAAAACGAACTTGAACAATTATCAGAAAATGAATTTTATTTCAAAGATTTAATTGGGAAAAAGATTGTTGATGAAAATGGAAATTTAGTTGGCGAAATTATTGATATCGACCAATTTGGTTCAGCAGATGTAATTTATATTCGTGAAAGAAATATTATCTTTTCTGTTCCATTTATTGATTCCATTTTTAAAGCGATTGATGTAGACAAAATTGTAATTATAAAAGATGCATATGACAATATGAAAATATCCGATTAAGAGCGAAAAGCTCTTTTTTTATATTTTTGTTAAATTAATTGCACTTAGAGCTAATTTGTGATAGAATACCAAGTGGAAATTTGGAGAAGATAATGAGTTTTTGTAAATTTTCATCACAAAGTGTTGCAAATAACAAGACAGAAATTGATAATATTTTTATCAATGACTTTTTGCCATATGCTCCTGAAAATGCTGTAAAAGTATATCTATATGGGCTTTACAAATGTTCAAGTTCAAGTGCATATGATAACACTATTGAAAACTTCTCTAAAGTTTTGAAAATTCCTGAAGATGAAATTATGGACATATTTTCATATTGGGAAAATGAAGGACTTGTTCAAATCTTAAATGCAGTTCCGGTGGAGATTAGATATTTGCCACTTAAAAATGTGTTAAATAATAACAGAAAATATAATCTATCAAAATATGGGAATTTCTCTGATAAGGCACAAGAAATTATTGAAGGAAGAATGATAAGTCCGACTGAATATGGTGAATACTTTGACACAATTGAAACCTTTCACATTGAACCAGAAGCGTTCCTTATGATTATGAAATATTGTGTGAACACAAAGGGTGGAAATGTTGGATATCCTTACATAATCGCAGTTGCGAAAAATTGGGCATATGACAATGTAAGAACTGTTTCTGATGTTGAAGACAGGCTTATAACATATGAGAGAAATTCTGATGACATAAAACTTGTTCTAAAAACAATGGGTTCAAAGAAAACTCCAACCATTGAAGAAAAAGAACTTTTCTTAAAATGGACAAAAGAACTTGGATTTGAACTTGGCGTGATAATTGAAGTTGTTAAACTGAAGAAATCTTCATGGAAAATGACCTTTGAAAAATTAGATGAAATTTTGATGGGTTATTATGAAATGAAACTAATGAGCATAACAGACATTTTGGACTATGAAAATAATAAAACATCATTATTCAAACTTGCAAAAGCAGTTTCTAAAGAACTTGGACTATACTATGAAAATGTTGAAAGCATAGTTGAAAAATATATTTCAAAATGGATTTCCATGGGCTTTGGGGAAGATGCGATTTTGAAAATTGCTGAATATTGTTTCTTGAGCTCTGTTAGAAAATTTGAAGGAATGAACAGTTTTGTTCAAAAATTCTATAAACTTGGACTTCTCAGTGTTCAAGGTTTAAATGAATATTTCAATGATATATTGGCAGAAGATGAAGAAATAAAAGAAATTTTAAAATTGCTTGGGGTAGATAGACAAGTCACATCTTATGATCGCGAGTTTTATAAAAATTGGAAATACAGCTGGAATATTTCATTCGATTTAATTAAATATGGAGCATCGTTGGCATGTGGCAAGTCACAAGCAATGAGATATTTGAATGGAATATTGGCAAATTGGAATAGCCAAAAAATAAAAACCGTTGAGGAAGCAAAGAAAACATCAACTTTTGTTTTTGATGAAAAACCTGTTGAAATCAATTATGACAAAGAAGTTGATAGAGTGCTTTCTGAACGAAGACAAAATGCTGTTAGAATTGCAGACGAGAATTTAAACAAGGCACGAGCAAACGAAAAGTTTAAGAATTTGGAAAAATTTGAGGCAGAAACTAAGATTGAACTTGCATTAATTCTTGCAGATGGAAAAGATTCAACAGAAATTGAAAATAAACTTAAACAAATTGAAGAAGATAAAAGAAAAGCACTTTTAGAAATTGGGCTTTCGGAAAAAGATATTAATCCTGTGTATACTTGTGAAATATGCAAAGACACAGGAAAAGGAAAATGTGACTGTCGAAAGAAAATAAAAGAAAGACTTTTGAGCGGAGAAAGTGCTACTAAAATTGCTTCTGAAAACAAAAAAGTTATTACAAAAGAAAACATAACAGCACTTTTTGACAGTCTTGTTGAAGTTGAAATTTAAAAAGGGGAAAGAAAAATTATGGAATATGACATTTTAATTATTGGGGGCGGTCCTGCAGCGCTGACTGCTGGCATATATGGAAGACGTGCGGGCAAAACAGTTCTTATAATAGAAAGATTGGTGCCAGGCGGACAAGTTGCATTGACAAGTATCGTTGAAAATTATCCTGGAGTTGAAAAAACTGACGGGATTTCTCTTGCAACAAAAATGTTTGAACAGGCAAGCAATCTTGGGGTTGAATTTGTTTACAGTGATGTTCTTGAATATAATCTTAAAGGAAAAACTAAAATTGTTCGCACCCATGAAGGAACATTTGAAGGAAAAACAATCATATTATGTTTAGGAGCGTCGGCAAAACAACTTAATCTTGAAAATGAAAAACATTTTTTAGGGAAAGGAGTTAGCTACTGTGCAACTTGCGATGGAAACTTCTTTAAAGATAAAATTGTCGCAGTTGTTGGCGGGGGAAATACGTCGCTTGAGGATAGCCTTTATTTGTCAAATCTTGCAAAGAAAGTTTATGTTATACATAGAAGAGACAAATTTAAGGGCGACGAAATTTTAGCAAAGCGTCTTGAAACTGAAAGTGAACAACCTGGGCGTAACATTGAAATTTTGTTCAATTCCCGAGTAATAAACATTTCTGGGAACGATAAATTGTCCGCTATTACCGTTGAAAACTCTTTAACAAAAGAACAAAAAGTTTTGAACGTTGACGGGCTTTTTGTCGCGATTGGACGCAAACCAGACACAGAACTTCTTACTGATTTAAACCGTGACGAAAACGGTTACATAATAACAAATGAAAAAATGGAAACAAATCTTGACGGGGTTTATGCTGCCGGCGATGTTAGAAAAAAGCAACTTAGACAGATAATAACTGCGTGCAGTGATGGTGCAATTGCATCAGTCAATGCAAGTGAATATATAACAAAAAATTATTAGGAGAAAAATCATGTTTAAGAAACTTTTTGGGACAGATGGAATCAGGGGAGAATGGGGCGAAAAAATTACTCCAGAACTTGCTTTTGAAATTGGAAAAGCAGTTGCTGTGATATTTGAAAGGAAAGACGAGGTTAATAATATTGTTGTCGGACGTGACACGCGTCTTTCAGGCGACTCTCTTTCAGGTTCACTTTTTGCCGGAATAACATGTATGGGGGTAAATGTAATTGATCTTGGTGTGGTCCCAACAGCTGTTGTTCCATTTGCAATTGAAAAACTTAAGGCGAATGCTGGAATCATGATAACTGCATCGCATAATCCTGCAAATCACAATGGATTTAAGTTCTTTAATGGAAATGGTTTCAGAATTTCAGAAGAACAAGAAAGTCATATTGAACATATAATTGCAAATTCAAGCGATTTTGCAGCATTTTCGTTTGATAAACTTGGAAAAATTTTATTTGACAATAGTTCTTTAAATTCCTACATATCTATGGTGAAAAAAGAACTAAAGGCTTCTAAAAATTTAAAAATTGCCTTTGACTGTGCTAACGGGGCTTCAACTCAAGTTGTGAAAGAAATTTTCAAAGATTATAATTTTGAACAAATTTCATCAACCCCAAATGGCTTAAACATAAATGCTGGTTGTGGAGCAATTCACATTGAAAACCTAAAAAATTTTATGAAGAAAAATAATTTTGATATTGGTTTTTCCTTTGATGGTGATGCTGATAGAGTCAAAGTTGTTTTACCAGGTGGGAAGGTGATTCCCGGTGAAGATATAATTTACAATTTAACAAAATATAATTGTTATAATCCTATTGTTACAACAAAAATGAGTAATATGGCACTATGGAACCAATTCGAAAAAGAGGGGATAAAGTGTGCAATTGTTGGAATTGGAGAAAGTGAAGTAATTGAAGGATTACTTGAAAATAATGCGTTTTTTGGCGGGGAAAACAACGGACATTTCTTGTTGCTTGATAAAGGTAAGAGTAGTGATGGAATTTTAGTTGCAGCACAAATTTTATCGATACTTTCAACCAATCCTACATTCTCTGTTCCATACACTCCTTATCATCAATTTGATAAAGCTGTTGCAGTGAATAATAAAGATGACATAATGAATAATTCCTTTATACTAGAGAAAATTGAATTGTGTGAAAGTTTGCTTGGCGAAAAAGGAAGGATACTTGTTCGAGCAAGCGGAACAGAAGAGTTGATAAGAATCTTGGTAGAAGGTGAAGATGAAAAGTTAGTTGAAGAAATTGGTGCAATTTTGGAAAATTCCGTTTTAAAACTAGCATAACGTGGGTGCTATACAAACATAATACACAATATATAGAAGCAACTAAAATTGTTGCTTTTTTTTATTCTGTAAATTTGATTGATATTTCAATAAAGTAATTAAATTTTATTCATCTCAATATAAATACTATATGAAAAATAGACAACAACGATTTAAGTTTTTTGTTTTGCATAAAAAAACCATAGTTTTATTTTTAGTGTTTGTAATTTGCGTTTCTTGTTTTGCTTTTTTGCCAAGTGCCTTGGCGTCATCACCGCGTGGCCTAATGACAATAGTTATTGATGCGGGGCATGGAGGAATAGACCCTGGTTGCGAGGGAATACAGGAAGGAAGCAATGAACGTGAATTAAATTTAGCATATTCAAATTGTTTAAAAAAATATTTAGAATTGTATTATGATGTAAATGTAGTTATGACAAGAACAACAACAAACGGGCTCTATTCTTCTTTTGCGAAGAACAAGAAAAAAGATGATATGCAAAAAAGGAAAGAAATAATCCAAAATTCAAATGCCGACCTTGTTATCAGTATACACATGAATGCTTATCCTCTCACTTCCGTTCGAGGAGCGCAAGTGTACTACAATCCTGAATGTGATATATCAAAAAACCTTGCAACTTCAATCCAAAATTGTTTTAAAGTTGATTTGCCTTATGCAAAATCAAGTCCAGGAATTGGCGACTATTTTATTCTCAATTGCACAAACACTCCTGCAGTAATAATTGAGTGTGGTTTTTTAAGCAATTCGGAAGAGGAAACACTTTTGCTTTCAAGTGATTATCGCGAAAAGGTTTGTTATTCAATCCTTTGTGGAATTATTAAATATTTGAATTAAATTGTTATGTAATTTAAAAAAATGTGATATACTAATTCCGTTAAAAGGAGAGTTAAAATGAAAAACTGCAAATGCGGATGCAAAGTTAGAAATACATGTGATAATCAATATTCTTTCACAAAGGACTCGACAATTGGTGAAGTGCTTAATGCAAACGAAAAATTGAAGACCGTTTTGGAAGGATTCGGCATGCATTGCTTTGGTTGCCCAATGAGCCAACTGGAAACGTTGGAAGAAGCAAGCGAAGTACATGAAATAGATTTGGATTTCATGCTTGAAAAACTTAATAACTTCAAAGATTAGTCATCGCAATAGCGTTGACTTTTTTTTGTAAAATTGCTTGCAAAAAGAAAGGAAATGAGATAGAATGTTCGTGCTGGAGAGGTGTCAGAGTGGTCTAATGTGCACGCTTGGAAAGCGTGTGTTGTGAAAGCAACCGCAGGTTCAAATCCTGTCCTCTCCGCCAGTTTGGGATAAGAAGTCTTTGAAAGGCTTTTTATTTTTATTTAAGGAAGTTTATATAAAATTTGTTATTTCTAAAACTTTAAAATTGAGCCTTTTCTGCTTTAATGCTAGAAATTAAATAAAAATTTTAATAAATTTGAAGAACATACTATATAATATCATTGATAAATGCTTGCTTTAAATTTTATTTTGAGTTATTATATAAGAGAATTTATTAAAAGGATTTTTTATGGTTCAAGAAACAAAAAACGGATTATCTCATTTTAAGGGAAAAATTACTTGTAATAGAAGTATTCTGTTGTCAATTATAAATCTTGCAACACTTGAGATATGTGGAGTAAGCAGTTTTATCCCTGCGTCCAAAATTTCTAGATTTTTCAACAGAAAAAAAATGCCTGGACTTAAAGTTCGTTTTAATCCAAATGGTTCTTTGACAGTTGATGTTTATGTTCGTGTATTTTATGGATACAGTGTTCCAGACATAGCATACAAAATTCAAGAAAATATAAAAAATGGCATTTCTGCCATGGTTGACATGAAAACTACACGTGTAAACGTTCATGTAATGGGAGTTGACTTTAAACCAGAAGAAACGCCAGTGTCGGCATAGTAGGGGTTACACATGAGAAAAATTGCAAGAGAAATTGCTTTTATGATGATTTATGAAGGAATGTTCAACAATGAAACAGATGTTGAACTTTCTTTTAATGATTTTTCAACTGAGAAAGAAATTGTGGGCGAAAATAAACTTGATGAAGCTGATGAAGTTTTTTCAAAACAAATTGTTTGTCTATATGAAGCAAATAAAGAACATATCGAAACAATGATTAAAAACAACTTGTTTGGTTATGAACCTGAGCGCGTTTATAAGATTGACAAAGCACTTTTATGTTTGGCGATTACTGAAATTTATTTTTATAAAACCCCATCAAACATTGTAATAAATGAAACTCTTGAAATTGCAAAAAAATATTCAACAGAAAAGAGTTCAAAATTTATAAACGGAATTTTAGGCGCAATAATAAAAGAAAATCCTATTGAACAGTAGAGGGTGAAATGGAACAAAAAGCAATTTCTGTTTCGCAACTTAGCGGTTATATAAAAGGAATTTTTGATGCGGAAGAACTTCTTCACAATATTTCTGTTTATGGCGAAATTTCTGGATTGAACATACTTCGAGGAAATGCATACTTCACACTAAAAGATGATTGTGCAATTTTGTCGTGTGTTTTTTTTGGTGCTGATGAAAGCAATTTCAACTTGAAAAACGGTGATTCAATCGTTGCAACTGGAACTCCGAAATATTATGTAAAGGGCGGGAAACTTAATTTTAACGTTGTAAAAGTTGAACCATATGGCGTTGGAGAATTATACAGAAAATTTATTGAGACAAAAGACAAACTTGAAAGAGAAGGGCTCTTTGACGGTGAGCATAAAAAACCTTTGCCGATAACTGTAAAAAAAATAGGTGTTGTTTCATCTGACAAAGGTGCTGTGATTAGAGATATAATAAATGTTACAACACGTAGAGATAAATCAGTTGACATTGTTCTTTTTCCTTCGCGTGTTCAAGGTGAAGGAGCAGACATTGATGTTATTCGTGGTGTGAGATATTTTAATTACACAGATGTTGATGTCATAATTATTGCACGAGGGGGTGGGTCTTTTGAAGACTTAATGCCTTTTAACAGCGAAGCACTTGCACGAGAAGTTTTCCAAAGTGAAAAACCTATTGTTTCAGCAGTTGGACATGAAACGGATTATACAATTGTTGATTTTGTTGCAGATTTACGTGCACCAACACCTTCTGCAGCGGCGGAACTTATTGTCAAAGAAAGTAAAACTAAAGTTGAAAATATTTGCCAAACTTGGCAGAAAATTGCAAATTTAGTTTTGCAAAAGATTAATGTTAATCTTGGAGAACTTGTAAATTTAAAACGAGAACTTAACTTGAATATAAAACAACTTATAAATGGTTTTGAATATGACCTTGGATTAAAATCACAAGCGCTCGAAAAATTAAATCCAAATAAACTTTTAAAAATGGGTTATGCAAAACTAGAAAGTGAAAATAAAAACATTTCATCAGTTGACCAAATTTCTTTAGATCAAAATTTGCATATCTATTTAAAAGATGGTAGTATAAAAGCGTGTGTAAAGGAGAAACAAAAATGGAATTAACATATGAACAAGCAGAAAAAGAACTTCAAGACATTGTTTCCAAACTAGAAGATGAAAATTTACCTTTTTCAAAAGCAGAAGAACTTTATTCAAGGGGAGTTGAACTTGTTAAGTTTTGTTTATCATCTTTAGATGAAACAAAGGGGAAAATAACGGTTATTAGACAAAATCTTGATGAATTTATTGAAGAAAAATTTAACTAATATATAACACAATATAAACGTGTTATGCAAAAGCATATTACACAATATAATGAAATAGGAGAAAAATATGGCAAAAAACTTTGTAGAAAAAATAGCTGACATGGAAGAGGATTATCCACAATGGTACACAGATGTTGTAACAAAAACAAACTTAGTGGATTATGGCCCTGTTAAAGGGACAATGGTCATTCGTCCTTACGGATATTCAATTTGGGAAAATATACAAAATTATTTAAATAAAGAGTTTAAAAAGTGTAGCGTTCAAAACGCATATTTCCCAATGTTTATTCCTGAAAGTTATCTAAAACGTGAGGCAGAGCACGTTGAAGGTTTTGCACCAGAGGTTGCAGTTGTAACTTATGCTGGCGGAAAAGAATTGGAAGAAAAACTTGTTGTTCGTCCAACAAGCGAAACAATAATTTGTGAAATGTATTCAAAGTGGATTAAAAGTTACAGAGACCTTCCTGTAAAAATGAATCAATGGTGCAATGTTGTGCGCTGGGAAAAAACAACAAGACCTTTTTTAAGAACAAGTGAATTTTTATGGCAAGAAGGTCATACAGTTTATTCAAATCATGAAGACGCAAAGAATGATGCACTTAAAATGCTCGAAGTGTATGACAAACTTGGAAAAGACCTTTTGGCAATACCTTTCTTTACGGGAAGAAAAACAGAAAGTGAAAAATTCCCAGGTGCAGATGCAACTTATACAATTGAAGCAATGATGCATGACGGGAAAAGTTTGCAATCGGGAACAACTCATGATTTGGGACAAAAATTCGCAAAGGCATTTGACATAAAATTCCTTAACAAAGATGAAGAACTTGAATATGGTTATTCAACTTCATGGGGTGTTTCAACAAGACTTATTGGAGCTATCATAATGGTTCATGGTGATAAACGAGGGCTTGTTCTTCCACCAAGAGTTGCACCTATCCAAACTATAATAATACCTATTGGAAAAGACAATGAAAAGGTCTTAGAAACAGCAAAAGAACTTGAAGAAAAGCTTCTCGCTAAAAATATAAGGGTTGATAAGGATATTACAGAAAATTCTCCAGGTTGGAAATTTAATGAATGGGAAATGAAAGGTGTTCCTGTTAGAGTTGAAATTGGGCCACGTGACTTAGAAAATGGCACATTAACCTTAGTTCGAAGAGATACACTTGAAAAAATTGTTTGCAAAATTGAAGAAGCATGTGACAGAATTATTCAACTACTTGATGAGATACATTTGTCAATGTATAACAGAGCATTGAATTATAGAAATGAGAGAATTGAACTGGCAACAAGCATGGAAAGTTTATTAAATATTGTTGACAATAAAAAATTTGCTCGTGCACATATTTGTGACAATGAAGATTGCTGTTTAAAGGTTAAAGCAGAGACAGGAGCAACTTCAAGAATGATTGAAAATGAACATCTAAGCGAAGAACACACTTGTCCTTTCTGTGGCGGAAAAGCAACAAGAACTGTTTTGTTTGCAAGAAGTTATTAAAAAATAAGGATCAGTTTGATCCTTAATTTTTTACTAAAATTTCGTCGCTGTTAATTCCAAAAACAACGTTATGTTTTTCTCCATTTGAACCTATCAAAGATACTGACCAAAAATATGTTCCAAAATTTGTTTCTTGTTGTGAAATAATTTTTACATAAATTTCATAATCTATGTTGTTTTTCTTAAAGTTGTTTATCGCCGAAGAGAGTGCTTCTGTTCCAATTTCATATGCTTGTTCGTTGTTGATTTTCCAGGTTAGTGTTTTGTTTTCCAAAGACACTGTTTCTTCTTTCCCTTCATATGTAAGTTTTAAGGAAATAACAGAGTTATCCTTACATTTCTTTCCTATGTCTGCCATGTATTCATTTGTAAATGGGCTTTTCTCAAGAGTGCCAGAAATTGTGTCATCGTCCATAATAAGGCAATATGTAATCGTCTGATTTGCATCGATTCCGCTTGCAAATGTTACACTAATTATCCCAAATTCTACAAGACTGTTTGAAATTCCGTCTGCATTGTATGGATTTTCTCTCATTCCATATACAAATGTGACATTAAAATTTTCATTTTTTCCATCAAAAATTCCATATCTATCATCGGAAATTTTATTACTAGATGAAGTGTTAGCTGAGCAACCTGAGAACATTGCAATCATAAGTGTTACTATGGCAACACTTAAAAAAATTTTAAAATATTTTTTCATTTTTACCTCAAAATAATTTTACGAGTTTATAAGTTAAAACATTTTGCTATTTTTGTAGAATTTGATAAAGTATTGTTGAAAATAGGGGAAAATATGGATACAATTTTCATATCATTTGAAAAAGCATTAAAAAAACATTTTTCAATTGGAGCATTTAACTTTTATAATCTTGAAACTCTTCAAGCAATTTTGGAGGCAGGCGAAGAATGTTGCATGCCTGTGATTTGTTCTGTTAGTGAAAGCGCAATTAAATATATGGGGCTTGATGCAACTGTTATGATGTTTGAAGCATTAACTCAAAAGAAAAAATATCCTGCTTATTTACATTTGGACCATGGGCAATCTTATGAAATTTGTAAAAAAGCAATAGATGCGGGATTTGATTCTGTTATGATTGATGGTAGCAGTTTGCCTTATAGCGAAAATGTCAAATTAACAAAAAAAGTTGTTAAATATGCAGATAAAAATGGGGTGTTTGTTGAAGGTGAAATAGGGGTCTTATCAGGTGTTGAAGAAAATCTAATTGTCGCGGAAAAAGAAGCAAAATTCACTTCACCAAAAGAAGCAAAATCTTTTGTCCTTGAAACTGGCATAAATTCTGTTGCTGTTGCAATAGGCACTTCTCATGGTGCATATAAATTTAAAGGTGAGCCACATTTACGTATAGACATTTTGACAGAAATTGAAAAGGAATTGGGGAAATTTCCTATTGTTCTTCATGGAGCATCAACAATTGACCCAAAAATTATAAAACAGATTAATGCGCGTGGCGGAAAAATTAAAAACGCAAAAGGAGTTTCAAAAGACGACTTAAAAGAAATTTGCAAAAATCACAATGTTTGTAAAATAAATGTCGACACGGACCTCAGACTCGCATTCCTTGCGTCAATACGACAAACACTCAAAGCTAGTCCAAAAGAAACAAATCCTCGTTATTTTCTTACTGAAGCAAAAGAATATATGAAAGAGATTGTTAAACAAAAAATCAACCTTTTCAGTGGTAAATATTGATTTTATTTTGTCTTATCAAATTATTTTGATATTATAGTGGTGGAGGGGAAATATGAAAATTGAAATTTTAGAAAAAAATTATAATGTAGGAGCAAGATTAAATGGTCTTATCCTAAAAAAAGTTGGAAAACTTGAAAAATATTTTGATAAAGACGCAAGTTGCAAAGTTGTTTGCAAAAAAGAAGGGAACCTTTTTAAACTTGAAATCAGTATATCAAGCAAAAATTCGTTCTTCCGTTCAGAAGTCATTGGCGAAAATATGTACAATAATTTGGACATAGCACTTCCAAAATTGGAAAAACAAATAATTAAATTTAAGGAGAAAAAGCAAGATAATTTTAAAATTGCCGATATTATACCTGATTTATTGTTCTTAGATGAAGCTCCTGAAGAAGATTATAACGCTTCTAAAATCACAAAGAGAAAAAGTTATAATCTTGACCCAATAACTGAAGAAGATGCAATTATAATGCTTGAAAACATTGACCACGATTTCTTTGTCTTTCTAAATGCTGAATCAGGGAAAATAAATGTACTTTATAAACGCAAAAATGGAGAATATGGTCTCATCGAAGCAAAAAAATAAAACTTTTGTAAAAAATCTTATAAAAAATTGTTGCTTTTTGTAAAAAAGATGTTATAATAATTTTTATGAGTAAAGATGAAAAAATTATAACACAGCAAATGCTAGATATGTTAGGAGTTTATGAGTTGCGCGAATTGGCTCGTTCAATTGGTGTTTCTTCTCCTACGACGAAAAAAAGAGAGATTCTTTGCAAAGAGATTATTGAAATTTCAAATGGTTCAGTCAAAGTTGATTTAAACACTCCCAAAAAAGGGCGCCCACCAAAAACATTGACAAAAATTTCAAATATAGTAAATGAAATAATTCCACAAGAAGTTTTGATGCTTCAAAAACCAATTGCTAAAGATTCTTGTTCAAACATCTTAAAAGTTGCACAAACACCAAATCTTTTTAATAACTTTAATTTGGATAGCAGTAAAGAAGTAATTGGATTTTTAAATTCAATAAATGGACATTTTTATTTGAAAAATTTGAAAAACAGTGATGCTTTTGAGGTGACAACTTTTTATGTCCCTGACGAGATAGTTGAAAACTTCAAACTTAGAGAAGGGGACAAGATTCTCGGTTGTGGAGAACTAGCAGAAAATTATGATTGCGGAATAATAGGCAGAATATTAGCAATAAACGACATTGAAATTGAAAATTGGTCCAGAAACGATAATGATTTCGATATTTCAAATTTCACAATTCCAAATATAGAATCTTCAATTTTTGGAAAACAAATCAAGAAAGGTGAAAGAACAATATCCTTCTTTGAAAATGGTGAGCAAGCGATTATGTCAGTTGTTTCAGAAATTGAAAGAATGGAAAATTCAAACGAAAAAATAATTTTCATTGGCGTTGAACTTGCCCCTGAGATTTTGTTTTATGGGAAATCAAAATCCAATGTTGAAATGTTTGCAACAACTTTCTATAATAATCTTGATGAAAGCTATGATGCAATCATGAATGCAATTAATTATTCCATGAGTCTTTTAAAAGATGGAAAGAGTGTTACAATTTTTGTCTTTGATGTTTTGGGAATTTTAACAAGACTTGACCAATATTTTGCAAGTCAAACAAATTCGTATCTTGGACATAACATCTCTGGAGTTCAAATAATAAAAAAACTTGTTGGAATGGGGAAAGCCATATCTAACGACCTTGCAATAACATCTCATGCAATAGCTTTCGACAGTGAAAAAAATAATGAATTTATTAAAACTGAATTGGAAAAAATTGCAAAAGTTATTTAATAATGGAAATAATAGTTCTCATGAAGAGAACTATTTTTTTGAAAATTTCATCTTATTTCCTTTTGATTTCCTATATATCATTAATAAGTGTTGATTTAGTGCTGGGAACAATTAGCATAAGCAAGTTTTGGTTTTCATCTTTACTTGTTATAATTGGATTAATTTTCTTTATCAGATTTTGTTGCTACAAAATTGATTCATGTTTGTTTCTGTCAATGTGGTCAATGTTATCAGGGATTTGTGGAATATTAAATTTCTTTTATAATTTCTCTCTTCCTTTTGTTTTTGGAATTTATATAGGTTCTTTTGCCCTGGCAAGTTTTTCAATCTTTATCAAATTTCGACAAATTTTTCATCTTAAAGTATTTGTTTTTGGAAGTTTGTGTGGTATATTATTAGTGTTGTTTAGTGAAAAGTTAATAAATGTAATTGCATTTTGGGTTTTAATTTCACTTACACTTTTGACTATTATCATTTTAATTGTATCATCTATTAAAATAAACACGAGGAAAGTATGAATTTTAGTAAGCAAAAAAATGGTTTTAATGAAAACGAAGTTAATCAATACATAACCTCGCTTAATTTAGAGCATCAGAAAGAACTAAAAGAAAAAGACATTGAAATCGCAAAATTAAAAGCAAAATTAGATGGAATGAGTTCTAAGGAAAATTCGATTGCATTTGCATTGACAGCAGCTGTTGACAAAGCGAAAGAAATTGAAGAAAGTTCCCAAAACATATATAAATTAAAACTTGAACAACTAAGCATGTTATATTCAAAATGGGAAATTTTTCTTAATGAAATGTTAAAAAAATATCCTGAAATTGATGAAATTGAAAATTTAAAAGAAAAATTGACAGGACTTAAAACTTCAATAAGAATTGCGCTAAAAGATGATTTTAACATTGACCTTATGTCAAAGACTCCTGCAACAGACCCAATTAGAAATTTACTCAACAGATTGACAGAAAAGAAACAAGATTTGGCTAACGTTCCAAAGAAAAAAGAGATAAAACGAAAAACGAATGTTTCTGCATCACAAAAAACAGATTTAAACAAAATTGAAGAAAGAGCAAATTTGATTAAACCAATTTCTAACATAAAACTTAATAAAGATGAGGCATTTGAAAATATAGTTGACAAATTTTTATGCAGTGAAGACGATATCCCAAACAGTTTTAAGAAAGTGTTAAATGTCCCAGATTATTCACAAGGTGATGGAAAGTTTGACCTTAATGAAGCAATTAATCCTAAAGAAGATTTAAAAGAGATTATGAAATCATTTGATTTTTTCGATGAAAACAATTAAAGAGGGAGTTCCCTCTTTTTTATTTTGAAATAAAAATATAACATGATAAACTTCTTGAAAGGAAGGTTTTATGAAAAAAGTTAAAAAGGCAGTTATTTTAGCTGCGGGCTTTGGAACAAGGTTTTTGCCATTCTCAAAATCAGTTTATAAAGGAATGCTTCCAATTATTGACACGCCAACAATTGAACTTATTGTAAATGAACTTGTTGACAGTGGCATTGAAGAAATTTTAATGATTGTTGGGTTTAACAAAGAAAATGTTATTTCACATTTTTCGCATAATAAATTTTTAGAAGATAAATTTAAAAACAACCCAGAATATCTTAAAGCAATAACAAACCAGCTTAAAGCAAAAGTAACATTTGTTGAGCAAAAAATTATTAATGGAACAGGTGGAGCATTGCTTCTTGCAGAAGATTTCACGAAAGATGAGCCGTTTTTGATGTGTTTTGCGGACGATTTAATGCAAAGTGAAGTTCCTGTTTCAAAACAACTTATTGATGAATATTATAGGACAGGAAAAGCAGTTTTAGGTTGTCAAAGCATTCCAAAAGAACAAGTTGTTCGTTGCTCATCTGTTGAATTTTCAAGAAAAAATGGTCGAAGTTATGAGGTTACACGTGTTGTTGAAAAACCTAAGTTCGAGGATATTAAGTCAACACTTTCAACACTTGGTCGATATGTTTTCTTGCCAAGTATTTATGACTATTGCAGACAACTTAAAGTTAACAAAGTTTGCAATGAGCTTTGTGTAACTGATACATATGATATGATTGCAAAAAATGAAGGTCTTATTGCCTATGAATTTGAAGGAACTCGCTATGACATTGGAAACAAGTTTGGCTATTTAACTGCAATTTTTGATTATGCACTTAAAGACCCAAACTACAGCGACAAGCTAAAAGAATATATAAAAGAAAGAATTTAAAAAAGGAGCAAAAATTTGCTCCTTTTTAATTAATTATTGGTGTTAAAGCAAGTCCAACTGAAACTGAAATTACATAAAGTGTAATCAAAATAATAATGTTTTGTTTAATATTCTTGTTGTTTTTAAATAAGACCATTAAACCAACTCCGCTTCCAATACTAAGTCCAGCTATAGTTGCGGACAATGTTATCCCGCCTTCCATAAAAAGTTCAATTAAGAAGACAGATGCGGCGCAGTTAGGAATTATTCCAATAAGTGAAGTTACAAGTGGTTGAAGATATTTATTTATTGAAACAAAATTTATAAACCGTTCCATTCCAACATAATAAATTGTTATCCCAAAAACTAAATTTATTATAAAAATGAATAATGTAATTTTCCCTGTGTGAATGAGCGAATCAAGAAATATATTATCTGCACAGCAAGTGCAGTTGTGTCCTTGATGGTGATGTTCTTTTTCATTTTCATCATGATGGTCGTGTTCACAATTACATTTTGTGTCATGGGTGTGTGGAAGGTCAACTATATTAAGGTTGCCATGAACATCAAGTGCTTTCTGTTTTAGTTTTTTGTTTTTTGATTTTTCGAAAAGTTCTAATATTAAATCAATTCCATATCCAAACAAAATACCAATCAAAATTTTGATTCCGATTATTATTCCCAATTCTTTATACCAAGTTGGTTTTGTTATTAAAATAGGAATTGCTTCGTCGCTGGTTGCAAGAAACACAGAAATTAATGTTCCAAGTGTTATTGCACGTTTTGAAAACAAATCGGCCATAACTGTTGAAAAGCCACATTGAGGAACAACACCCAAAAGTGAACCTAACAAAGGCCCAAATTTTTTACCTTTTTTTGTTAAAAATTTGTAAGGTTCTTCTTTATGGTGTGTTAAATATGAAATCAAAAGATAAACCAAAAGTAAAATTGGAATTATTTTTGCCGTATCAATAATTGCATCTAAAATTACGTCCCACATATTGCGAATATTTTATCATAAAGAATTAAAAAGACAACTTATTTTTTTAAAAATAAATTCAATATTTTATATATTTTCTTAATTTTGTTGGTAAATAAATAAAAAATGTCTATAATTGTCATATTGAAATGGAGAAAATAATGAAAAAGATTTGTGTTGATGGAAATACAGCTTGCGCGAGAATTGCATACAAACTTAATGAAGTAAGTTCAATTTATCCGATAACACCTTCCAGTCCTATGGCTGAGACTTGCGATGAAATGAGACTTTCAGGCGAAAAAAATATTTTTGGAAAGGAACTTAAGATTGTTGAAATGCAATCCGAAGCTGGAGTTGCTGGGGCAGTTCATGGAAGTTTGAAAGCTGGCGCGCTCACAACAACATTTACTTGTTCCCAAGGTCTTCTACTCATGATACCAAATATGTATAAAATTGCTGGAGAACTTCTTCCAACTGTTTTTCATGTTTCTGCACGTGCAGTTGCAACTCATGCACTTTCAATTTTTGGGGACCATTCCGATGTTATGGCGTGCAGGTCAACTGGATTTTTAATGTTAGCTTCATCTTCTGTTCAAGAAGCACAAGATATGGCATTAATTTCTCAAATTTGCGCGCTTAGAACAAGCCTTCCATTTATTCATTTTTTTGATGGGTTCAGAACATCTCATGAAATACAAAAGATAGATGCAATTTCAGATGAAGAACTTTTGAAATTGCTTCCTAAAAAGGAAATTGAGAGTTTCAAAGCACGTGCGCTTGACCCAACAAATCCTCATCAATCAGGAACAGCTCAAAATCCAGATGTGTTTTTCCAAAATCGTGAAGCATCAAACGAATATTATGAAAAAGCATACTCCATAATCGAAGACACAATGAACTCTGTTGGACAGGTTACAGGAAGGTTCTATAAACCATTTGAATATTTTGGTGACGAAAATGCAGAAAATGTTATTGTCGTAATGGGCAGTGCAAGTAAAACAATTAAAGATGTAATTGCAAAAATTAACAATAATAAAGATTTTGAAAAACTTGGAAAAATTGGTGTATTAAATGTTAGATTGTTCCGTCCATTTAATTCTGACGCACTTGTTTCATCTCTTCCTAAAACTGTAAAGAATCTTTGTGTTCTTGATCGAACAAAAGAAAGTGGAGCAGTTGGCGAACCTCTCTATGTAGACGTCATGTCAAGTATGAACAAATTTCATAAAGATGTTAATGTAATTGGCGGAAGATATGGACTCGGAAGCAAAGAATTCACACCAAAATGTGTCATTGCTGTTTTTGAAAATCTTGTTGGTGAACAAAAAAATTCATTCACCGTTGGCATTTGCGACGATTTGACACACACATCACTTGATGTTAATTCTGCACTTGCAAACAAATTTTCTGAAATTGCTCAAAAAGAATATGAAATGTTGTTTTTTGGACTTGGTTCTGATGGGACAGTTAGTGCAAACAAAAACAGCATAAAAATTATTGGAAATTCAAGCAATAAGTTTGTTCAGGGATATTTTGAATATGATTCAAAAAAATCAGGCAGTTTAACAGTTTCGCATCTTCGAGTTTCTGATGAAGAAATATTAATGCCATATGAAATAGATAAAGCAGATTTTATTGCAATTCATAACTATAGTTTTATTAACAAATTTGACATTTTAAAACATTTAAAACAAAACGGAACAGTTTTGTTAAACACTGTTTTATCAAAAGAAGAACTTAATAAAAATTTACCTATTTTCTTTAAACGTGACCTTATTGAAAAGAACGCAAAATTGTTCGTTATTGATGCACAAAAAATTGCAAACGAACTTGGACTGGGAAATAAAATTAACATTATTATGCAGTCAGCTTTTTTTAAGGTTTCAAACATAATTGACTATGAAACAGCAAAAGAAAAAATGATTGAAGCAGTTAAAAAAACTTACGGAAGAAAAGGCGAAAAAGTTGTTTTGGCAAATGAAAAAGCAATTCTATCAACCGATTCACTAAACGAAGTTGATATTTCAATTCTTGACACTAAAATTGGGGAAAATATAATTGAAAAAGATGAATGCAAAAATATGTGTTCTTCTTGCGAAAGAGAATGCGTTTTTGCAAATAAAATTATGAAAAAAGTTTCAACCCGAAATGGAAATGAATTGCCAGTTTCAGCTTTCACTCCAGATGGAACTGTTCCAACGAACACTTCACAATTTGAAAAACGCGGAATAGCGTTCAAGTGTCCACATTGGAACAGTGAAAAATGTATTCAATGTGGTCGTTGCATTATGGCATGTCCTCATTCAGCACTTAGAGCTGTTCTTGTAAAAGATGAAGAATTAAAAAATAAACCTGAAACTTTCGTTACAAAAAATGCATTTGGAGTTAATGGAGCACAATATAGAATTCAATTAAGTCCTCTTGATTGTACAGGGTGCGGAGTTTGTGCAAAGGTTTGTCCTGCAAGAGAAAAAGCGCTTGTCATGGAAACAAACACTGATTTTGAAATAGAAAATCTGAATTATGAGTTTAGCAGAACATTAAATCAAGCACCTTCTCCTTTTAACAAATTTTCAACAAAAGGTCTTCAATTCGAAAAACAATATTTTGAATTTAATGGTGCTTGTGCAGGTTGCGGAGAAACGCCATATATTAAACTGTTAAGTCAACTTTTTGGCGAAAATCTCATAATAGCGAATGCAACAGGCTGTTCAAGTATATATTCAGGCTCTTATCCTTCTTGTCCTTTCTCAAAAAATAAAGACGGAAAAGGTCCTGCTTGGGCTAACAGTTTATTCGAAGACAATGCCGAATTTGGACTGGGGATTAAACTTGGAAGAAACGCAAACGAAAAAGACAACAATGTCTGGATTGTAGGTGGTGATGGTTGGGCATATGACATTGGTTATGGTGGACTTGACCATGTTCTAAATTCAAATGAAAATGTGAATATTCTTGTGCTAGATTCTGAAGTTTATTCCAACACTGGAGGTCAAGCATCAAAATCAACACCGAGCGGAGCCGTTGCCAAATTTGCCTCAGGCGGTAAAAAAAGCAACAAAAAGGACCTTGCAACACTAGCAATATTGTCAAGAAATGCATATGTTGCGAAAATTTCCATGGGAGCAGATTATGAGCAGTCTATCAAAGCGTTTAAAGAAGCAAGCGAATTTGATGGTCCAAGTTTAATAGTAGCATACACACCTTGCGTAAATCATGGCTTTGACATGTCAAATTCTCAAACTGAGATGAGAAGAGCAGTTGAAAGCGGTTATTGGGACTTGTTCAGATATAATCCAAAAGAAAATAAACTTGATCTTGATTGCGAAGAACCAACCCTTTCATATGATGAATTTATAATGGGAGAAACGAGATTTTCATCTCTCGCAAAAGCAAATCCTGAGCTTTCAAAACAACTTTTTGAAAAGGCAAAAGAAAATGCAAAGCAACGCAGAGAACTTCTTAAAACTCTATCTAATAATAAGGCAATTCTATAATGGATTGCCTTTTTATTTAAAAAATAGTCTTTTTTCGTCAGAAAAGGCTTTTCGATTTTTTTAGAAATAAAATAAACTTTTCTCATGGCAAGAAAAATTGTTATAACAAGCGGGAAAGGTGGCGTTGGAAAAACTACAATTTGTGCAAATCTTGGAGCAAGGCTTGCCTCTTTGGGCTTTCGTGTTTGTTTAATGGATGTTGACATCGGACTTAACAATTTAGATGTAGTGATGGGCATTGAAAAAAAAGTTATGTTTGATATTATAGATGTAATTGAAGGCCGTTGCAGAGCAAAACAAGCACTTGTTCAAGACCACAGAATTCAATCATTATATATCATGCCTTCTGCACATAGTTATAGTGCTTCTAATGTGACTGGTGACAAAATAAAAGAGGTTATTGATTCTCTTGACTCAAATTTTGATTATATCCTAATTGATTGTCCTGCGGGAGTCGAAGCTGGATTCCACCGTGCTGTTTATTCTGCGAATGAAGCAATTATAGTTGTCACTCCTCACATCTCAAGTGTGCGCGATGCAGACAAGGTTTTATCTATACTTGCAGGTTACGACCTCGTTCACAAATCCATTATTATAAATAGAATTAGAGGAGATTTAGTTTTGAGTGGAGAAATGCTTTCGGCAGAAGAAATTGTTCGTGCTTTGAAAACAAAATTGCTAGGTATAATCCCTGAAGATGACGATATCACGGCTCTATCAACCGTTGGTGGACTTGCGAGTGGAAATGTTGCTGGAAGGGCATTTACAATTTTGTGTGAAAATTTGCATGAAGGCACACGAAAAATATATGATTACACCATGAGATATCGTGGAGTGTTTGGCAACTTTCGCAGAAATTTAAAGAGAAAGATTTGATAAGGGGAAATAAAATGCGCACAATTGCAGAAATTGGAACAGATAGATTAATAAATGTTTTGGTCAAAGACAAAAATCAAAGTCCATCAAGAATTATTAATATTTTAAAAAGTGAAATTTCTAACATTCTTTCGTCATATCTTGAACTTGATGACGAAATTGTTGTATCTTTGGAAGCAAAAAAGGGCAGGCTTTTTTTTCAAATTAATGCTACTGCAAATCGAATTAAAGAATTTGGTCAAATTGTAAATTAACTTAATAAATTATTCTTTTCCACAGCTAGTTTTATTGTCTCCATCGCTTTTGTCTCCAATCGAGATATATAAGAACGAGAGATTCCAAGTTTCAATGCAACTTCACGCTGAGTTAAAGGTCGAGTGTCTTCAAGACCATATCTATATTTAATTATTTCATATTCTCTTTCTGGAAGAGAATTTTTTATTATCTTTGCCATTTTCTCGGTCAAAATGTTGTTTTCAACCGTCTCAACAACTTCGTCTTCTATTCCTGGAATTATGTCCATTAGTTCAATGTCATTTCCGTCTTTATCTTGGCCAAGTGTTTCTTGAAGAGAAATAGTTTGTTTATGTTTTTTGTTTAGTCTTATTAGCATCAAAATTTCATTTTCTATGCAACGTGCAGCGTAAGTTGAAAGTTGAGTTCCTTTGTCATATTCAAAACTGTTTATTGCTTTTATTAAACCTATTGAACCGACAGAGATT
>JAEDFV010000003.1 GCA_016297845.1 Clostridia bacterium | reverse complement strand
TCCTCGTGCAGACCTTGTTCTATTTCTCGACATGCCACCCCAAGTTAGTAAACAACTTGCAGATTCTCGTGAAAAACTCAAAGCGGGAACAAAACAAGACATTCACGAAATGGATTACAACTATCTTTTAAGAGCATATGACACAGCAAAATATGTTTCGAAAAAATTTAACTGGAAAACTGTTTCATGTCTAAACAATGCGACAATAAAATCACGTGAAGAGATTTCAAATGAAATTTTTAAAATTGTATCTGATTTTTTAAATAAAAAAACCGACTAAATCTGGTCGGTTTTTTTGTTCAATTAGCCCTTAGTGCTTTTTGAACTGTTGGAGCTTTTTGCTGAGCAATTTTTTGTTCCGCTTGATTTTGAAGCATTTTCTCTACTTGCTTCAACGTTAGAACGAGAACTTTTCTTTGCAGATTTTGAATTTTTTCCTGCATTCTTTTTGCCAAACATATTTGCACCTCCTTGTTTTGTCAAAGCATCTTGCTTTGCTGAAATTATTATGTGCAAATTTCGACAAACAATACTAAACTTTATTATTCAATAAATCCGTTAAACTATTAATTTCTTCAATAAGATTGATATAGGCAAACTTTATTTTTGCTGAAAGAGAAATGTTATTCGTCACTTGATAATTTTTTATGTCATTCAGATTGTCAACAACTGAATTAAAAGTATTTTTTATCATTTGATAATAAATTCCATCATAGGACGACGAACCCTTTGATATTTTTTCAAGCGCTGTCTCAAGATTGCCTTTCACACAAATAATTTCAATTTTTGCTTTTGCATCATCATATGAATTTGTGTCAAGAGAAACAGAAATGTCATACAGCGAAACATAAGCATTTTTCAGTTCGGCAAGTGCAGATGAAAACGCCTTTTTTTGTGCAGAAGAAGAAGCATTTAAAAAGTCCACGCTTGAAACGCCAATTTTTATAATCTTACTTGAAATTCCGCTGGAAGAAAGATTCTCCTGCACAAGTTTTGCATCATTCTCTTTCTCATATGCTGATGCCAAAACATAATACATGTTATTTGTTTCATAGATGTATCCTGCTCCGCCTTTTTTTGCAATTGACTCACATGTTGACTCCGCTTGACTTTTTGAAGAATATTGACCAAGCGAAACTGCATAAATTTCAAATCCTTGAAAAGAAGTTGATTGGGTTATTCCATTTCCACTTACTGTTATTGCAGAAGAAAGAAGTTTTGCAACAAATACGCAGGCGCAAACACACACAATTGAGAATAATAATACAAAAAATTTGCTCGCTCTTCTTTTCATACTTTCCTTTTAATTGGCAGACTTTGTTGCTTTTTTGAGTTTTGCAGACTTACCCTTTTTTTGTAATTTATGTTGAAAAAAAGTCTTATATGAAACTTTTTGACATAAAAACATATAAATTTAAAGGAGCAATATGAAAATAAAACCACTTTTTGACAGAGTTGTCATTGAACAACTCGAAGCGAAGAAGCAAACTCAGAGCGGACTTTATATCCCTTCTTCAAGCCAAGAAAAACCTCAAATGGCAAAAGTTATTTATGTTGGAGAGGGAGGAATTATTGATGGAAAAGAAGTAAAAATGTATGTCAAACCTGGGGATACAATTTTCTATAGCAAATTTTCAGGAATGGAATATCGCTTTAATGACAAAGTGTACACAATAATTCGCCAGGCAGATATACTTGGCATTTTGGAGGAAGAAAATGAGTAAGAAAATTTTAAAGGGAATTGAAGCAAGAAATGCGTTGGAACAAGGTGTTTCGATGGTCGCCGACTGTGTAAAAGTCACTCTTGGGCCAAAGGGCCGAAATGTTGTTCTTGATAAAAGTCCACAAGCGCCACTTATAACAAACGATGGAGTTACAATCGCAAAAGAAATTGAACTTGATGACCCTTTTCTAAATATGGGTGCAAATTTAATAAAAGAAGCAAGCATAAAAACAAATGATGTTGCAGGAGATGGAACAACAACTGCAACAGTTTTGACACAAAGCATTGTTAAGGAAGGATTGAAAAATTCAACTGCTGGCGCAAACCCTATCATTCTAAGAAAAGGAATATACAAAGCCATTGACAATGTTGTTGAAACGTTAAAAACAATAAGTCAAAAAGTTGAAACAAATGAGAAATTAAAACAAGTTGCTAGCATTTCTGCAGGTGACGATGAAATTGGAAATTTGATTGCTTCAGCAATAGAAAAAGTGGGGAAAGACGGAGTTGTGACAGCTCAAGAATCAAACAACCTAAAAACAGAATTGGTTGTTGTTGAAGGAATGCAATTTGAACGTGGCTATCTTTCTCCATATATGGCAACTGACATGGAAAAGATGGAAGCCATTTTAGATAATCCACTTATATTAGTTACAGATGCAAAAATCCAAAACCTTTCCCAAATTTTGCCTTTACTTGAAAAAATTGCTTCAAATAATGAAAAGCTATTAATAATTGCCGATGAACTTGATGGCGATGCTCTTGCAGGAATTGTTTTGAACAAACTCCGTGGAACACTTTCTTGTGCTGGTGTCCGTGCCCCATCATTCGGAGAAAATAGGACAGAAACTCTTAAAGATATCGCAATCTTAACCGGTGGGACTTTTGTTTCTGAAACACTTGGTCAAAAACTTGAAAATACAGAACTGTCATCACTTGGTCGAGCAAAAAAAGTTAAAATTACAAAAGACACAACTACAATAATTGACGGCTATGGTGAGCAATCCAAAATAAAGGAAAGAATAGAACAAATTAAACAACAAATTTCTGCAGACGACTCATTTGAAAATGAAAAACTTTGTGAACGACTTGCAAAGCTCTCAGGTGGAGTTGCTGTAATCAACGTTGGAGCAGCAACAGAAGTTGAAATGATGGAGAAAAAACTTAGAATTGAAGATGCACTCTCCGCAAGCAAAGCTGCAGTTCTTGAAGGAGTTGTTCCTGGTGGTGGTGTCGCACTTGTCAAAACCATTAAACCATTGAAAAAATTTATAAAATCTTTAAAGGGTGATGAAAAAACAGGGGCAGAAATTGTGCTTCATTGCCTTTCGGAGCCTCTCAAACAAATTGCAGAAAACGCTGGTATCTGTGGCGGTGTTGTTCTTGAAAAAGTTTTGAGAAGCAACAATCCAAATTTTGGATTCGATGCATACAACAATAAATTTGGCGACATGTACAAATTTGGAATAATAGACCCAACAAAAGTAACACGCAGTGCTTTGCAAAACGCAGGTAGCATTGCTTCAACACTGCTTACAACAGAATGTATAATTGCAGAAAATAAGAAGACGAATTGAGTTCGTCTTTTTTTATTTTGAAAATAAATTTATTTGATATAAAATTATGGTTAAAATATATTAGGGAGAAACATGTCAGCTCTTGCAATTTTGCTTTTGACCATTTTTTGTGTGAACATTCTTTGTGTGCTCACAATGATTTTTGTTGAAAGAAAAAAGCCAACAATGATTGTCTCTTGGTTTATGCTTTTAAATTTTCTTCCAATAATTGGTTTTATTATTTATGTTTTGGTTGGAAGCGGTCTAAGTTATAAGACAAAAAAAATGTTAAGAAAAAAACGCTTACATGCAAAAGAATATGAAGAATTTGTAAGAGAACAAAAACAACTTTTTTCATCGCGAAACATAACAGATAATGAGAAAGAATTTTTAGATTTAATGTTATTCAATTTAAACAATTCAAATTGTTCCTTTTTCAAGAACAATTTTGTTAGGGTTTTTCTGAATGGTGAAGACAAAATCATTTCTTTAAAAAAAGACCTTGAAAAGGCAAAACATTCAATTAATCTTCTTTATTATATTTTTGCCGACGACCAAGTTGGAAAAGAAATTATGGAAATTCTTGTTAGAAAAGCAAAAGAAGGAGTGAAAGTAAAATTGCTCGTTGACTCCATCGGTAGCATGAGAACAAAACGCAGTTTCTTAAAACAGCTTTCCAAAGCAGGCGGAGAAATTGCTGAATTTTTCCCTCCACTTTTCGGCCTTAGACTTTTTAATTTCAAAGCAAACTATCGCAATCACAAAAAAATTGTTGTTATTGATGGCAAAATTGGATATACAGGTGGAATCAATATTCGTGACGACCACATGGGGCGCTCAAAGAGACTTTCCCCTTGGCGCGACACACACATAAAAATAGTTGGAAATGCAGTGCATGACTTACAAATTGCATTTTTCAATGACTGGCGATATTCCAAGAATATTGGCGACAGCATGAATAATTTAATTTCTGAGGGATATTTTCCTAAACTTGGAACTTATGGAACAGTTGGTTGCCAAATTGTTACAAGTGGGCCAGATTTGCCTAATCAACCTATCAAAGAATCATTATTAAAAATGATTTTGTCTGCAAAAGAAAATATTTATATCCAAACTCCCTATTTCATTCCAGATGAAGCATTGCTCTCAGCACTGAAAATTGCAAAACTAAGTGGAGTTGATATAAAAATAATGATTCCAGCAAAGCCAGATAAAAAGTTTGTATATTGTGCAACCCTTTCTTATGTTAAAGACCTTTTGTCAACAGGCATTGAATTCTATCGATATAATGGTTTTCTCCACTCAAAAACTGTTATAATCGACAACAAAGTTGTTTCAATAGGTTCGTGTAATTTTGATAACCGTTCTTTTGCTTTAAACTTTGAACTTACAGCTTTTCTTTTTGACAAGACATTTGTTGAACAAAATTTGAATTATTTTAATGTTGATTTAACTTATTGCAAAAAAATTGAAAAGAGTTTCTTTAAACGTAAAATATATTTCAATAAATTTACACAGGCGTTTGTAAGATTATTTTCTCCACTTTTATAAAAGACATAATTTTATTTAGTTATTTTAATTTATTTTGTTATACTACTAATGAGCGAGGTGTTTTATGGCAGAAAACAAACAAACATTAAACAAAACTTCTAAAACAAAAAAAACTGATGAAATTAAGATTCCGTCATATAAAATATCAAAAAAAGACGATGTTAATCTTCAAGATAAAGAAGAAATTTTTGAAATTGACTATACAAAAGATTTTAATGAGTCACAAATTTTCAATGTGAATTTATATCGTGATATTTTCATGGAACTTAGAAAACAGCTTGATGATTTATCTGCACGACGCGGTAAATCTGAAAAATCATATGCGGAATATGACAATGCTGTTTACAACATAACAGCAACATCTGTGACTGACCCGTCTGCTCAAGATTTTATGGGATATTGCTATAAAAAAGGATTTTATGACTTTTGTTTAATGAATTATGAAAAATACATGAAATGGACAATTCTTGCCGCTTCAAATGGAAATGCGTTCAGTCTTTCAAAACTACAAATTTATTTAACAACAGCAATAGATAAACTTCTTTCAATACCTAACATTTCTGATTTACAAGATTTCATGGAATTAAAAGATGAAAATTTTGTAATTTTCCTTTGCAAATTGCTTTGCGAACAGATAGTTAAAATAATGGATATTTCTGCAGAAAAATTAATTAAAATGCCAGAAAAATATCTTGAACAAACAGAAGAAAATCAAAAAGAATTTGACAAAGCAAAATTTGAAGCATCAAAAATTGTATCTGAAAAAATCGAAAATATTCTTTTCCAACTTAACAAACAAGTTGAATTAATGATTGAACAAGAAACGTCCCAAAGCGAATTTGAAAATGAAGAAAAAGACGAAAAACCAGTTCCTGAAAATAATGAAGAATCAACAAAGTTGGTTAAAGAGCCTGAATCAGAAAATAAATTTAAAAGAAATTTAGATATTAAAAAGAAATTTAGATATTAAAATAAAAAATAATAGTTTTTTAACTATTATTTTTTTGTTCTTTTGCTTTAAGTTTTTTTCTTTTCTTTCTAGTTGAGAGAACAATCGAAAGAACAATTGAACCAATTAATACAAATATAAATACAATCAGAATAATTGTTCCGTTAAATCCTTCAACAAGAATGTCTGAAGTTTTAACATATCCTGTCAAGATTTCACCATTTTCTTCAAACATAATTTTGTGAAATTCTTTGTTTTTGTCATATCCATCAATTATTTTAATTTCCTGGAACTGTTGAAGTTCGACGTTGTTCTCCCCTATTTTCACTCTGTTTTCTTCAGTCGCTAACGCTGTCTTATAAACCTTTGCTTTGTCGTTTAGAATTTTTGCATTCGGGTCAAGTGTCTTTTTAAGAGAAGTGTTTGTGTCTTCATTAACGACATTTGAAATTAAAACATATCTTTTGTAACTATTATATTGCACAAAATAAAATTTGTAATCCCCTGTAGAAATTACTTCTCCCGCTTTTTTACCTGTTTCCTCATCATCTATAAGTTCTAATTCTGTTCCATATTCAACTCGAATGTTATTTGAATCTGATGGATTTAAATCAGTTGTTGTTAAATAGAGATAGCAAAAATCTGAAACAACTTTGACTACATTATTTGATGTTGTTTCAGCAGATAAATTTGTAATTTTATTAAACGGAAAAATTGCCACTATAAGCAAAAATAAAACCGCAAAAATTTTTTTCACGGTTTTATTTTAACATATAACTTTTTTATAATCAAGTTCCTTAATTAATTTCAGAATTTTTTGGCAAAACAACAACATATCTATTTGGTTCAGTTCCCTTGCTTGTTGTTGTAACAGTTTCGCTTGATTGAAGTTCTGTGTGGATAATTCTTCTTTCGTTCGCGGTCATTGGCTCAAGTTTAATTGCATGACCAGTTTTCCCAACTTTGTTTTCCATTCTTCTGGCAAGTGCTTTTAAAGTTTCTTCACGTTTTCCACGATAGTTTTCAATGTCGAGAACAAAACGTTTTCTCTTTCCTGAAAATTCATTTTCAACAACTGATGCAACATATTGGATAGCATTCAAACATTCACCGCGATATCCTATTAAATCTCCGCTGTTTCCACCTTCAACTTTCACAAGAATTCTTTCTTCGTCTTCTTCTTTGAAAACATTAAAATCTCTTGCAAGAATGTCAAAAAGACCTTTAATGAAATCTGTTCCAGAAACTTTTTTTGTTTCTTTCTTATCTTTTTTGACTTCTTCTTTTTCTGCTTTCTTTTCTTCTTTTTCTGTTTCTTTCAAAACTTTTTTATTTTCTTTCTCAATTTCTTTTTCATCGGAAAGAATATCTTTAAACATTGATTTTACATCTAATTCCAAATCTTCATCATCTGAAATTTCAACTTGTTTTTTGTTATATTTTTCTGAACAATCGTCTGAAATTGTAACCAAAACTTTTGCTTTTTTGAAAAGTCCACCTTCTTCAAGAATTTTGATATCTACATCTTCTCTTGAAGCATTAAGTTCCAAAAGAGCATTTTCAATTGCTTTTTCGATTGTTTTTCCAGTTGCTTCACAACTTTTCATTTTTTTCTCCTTTTTAAGGAAATTCCCTTTATCTTTTATAGGAAAGATTGTTTTCATCATTTCCTTTTTTTGCTTTCTTTCGTTCAGCAATTTCGTCCCATTTTTTTATTCCAAAATTAATAAGTGGTGTCGTTGCAAGTCCAACAAGTGAACTTGTGAAAATGTACAACGCAAACACAGCATTGTAAGAAAGTGTGATATATCCCATTAATGCAGGTATTAATATATACATTATATAACTGCCAATAGGTTTTTTCTTTTGCTCTTCTTTTTGTTGATTTTTACGTTTTATTTTTAATTTTCCTTGAGTTGCAAGAAGTGACAAAACATTGACAGCAACTGCAAGTATAGGAATAATTAAATAACCATTAACTCTGTTTTCACTTTCAACAGCCGACATAATCTGTTCATATTTAGCCTTGTCTTGTGCTCTTTTTGAACTTGGACGATTGTTGAACGTTTCTGTTTCAACACTGTCTGAATATGTTATTCTTGCAAGAGAAACATATTCGTCGAAAGATGTTGAAGATGTTTTCCATGGCACATCGCTCTTCCAAACATTGTCTACCCAAAGCCAACTGTTTTTAACACTTTTGTATGTTTCAAGCACTGCGCTGTTTATTGGTTCCATAATTTCTTCTAAGGTCTCGCCACCAACTGCTGATTCTGCATGAGAAATAATTTCTGCTTTTGCTGATTCTGTTGAAACAGCATCGTCTCCAGCTTTTTTTACTTCTGCTCTTTCTTCGTCACTTGCATTATCGTCAAATACATAAGGCGTTTCGTCAGAACTATGTCTTGCTATTATTTCATTTTTCTTTGCTTCTTCAGCACTTGTTCTTATTTCTAATTCCTTAGCATTGTAAGCATTGAAATATTTCTCATAATCTGTCTCAATTTCATTTGTTGAATATGCTAAACTATCAAATTTGTTTTCCATTGCTTGATATTGTTCGCCAACTTTGTAAGCAGCCATTGTGTTAAGCCCTGCAAAAAGTGTTATGAAAATAAAAAGTGTAAGCGCCATATAAACAAGCATTATCAAACATGACCCTGTAACATTGTAGTTATATTTTTTATACAACTCCATTGTTTTTTGGTTCAACATTTGCTTGTTATTTCCATATTTTTTTTGAAGTTTTTCAATTTCTGGTTGAACAAGCGCTTGAACCTTTGTGTTTTTCACTGAAATTTTTCTATTGAAAAAGTCCAAAGGAAGCATAACGATTTTCAAAACCAAAGTGAAAACGATAATTGCCCAAGCATAATTTGGAATTCCATTATGGAACGCCATTATAATTTTTTCCCAAACTCCTGTTGGTTGTGTTATAGCAACTGACGAAAAGAAGTTTGAAATTTTGCTTATAAAAGCCATTTTAATTCTCCTTTAATATTTAGAGGAATTGGGTCATAACCCGTTTTCCCGCCTGGTCGACATCTCAAAATTCTTTTAACTGCCAAAATTGTACCTTTAACAATCCCAAATTCTTTGATTGCTTTTTCCGCATAAATTGAACAAGTCGGCGTGAACCGACAAGTATTCGGCAAAAGTGGGCTTATAAAAAATTTGTAAAGTTTTATTAACCCAATAAAAATTATTTTAATTGGATAAGTCAAAATTTTAAAAAATGTTTTCATCTATATCTTGCCTTCTGGCGAATTTTCAACGTAAAGTCCTGCTTTTTTCAATAAAGCAACAATTTTTTCTCTAATAGAATTGAAATTTTCTTGGTCTATCCCTTCCCTAGCAATAAAAATGTAGTTAAATCCTTCGTTGAAATGGTGTAATTCAATTCTACAAGCTTCTCTTAACATTCTTTTAACTTTGCTTCGAGTTACACTGTTTCCAATTTTTTTACTGACAGTGAACCCAATTTTGTACGGATTGTACTTCGTTTTTATATAACTCATTGAGAGTTTATTTTCGTGTTTTACTTGGCCATGTTTGTAAATGTAACTGAACTGTTTATTTTTTTTTAGGCGGTTTTGTTTAGGTAGCATATTTCGCCTCCCGTTTATGCAGAAAGTTTTGCTCTGCCTCTGTTTCTACGTCTTCTTATAACATTTCTTCCGCCTTGAGTTTTCATTCTAGCACGGAAACCATGAACTTTGTTTCTTTGACGTTTCTTTGGTTGATATGTTCTTTTCATTTTTCCCTCCTGTTAAAATCCCATAAAAAAGTAACTACTTTTCCACAAGTTGTTTTATTATATATTAATAAATATTTAATGTCAAATCATTTTTTACAAAGAAAATTGTGGATAACTTAAAAAGTTGTTGTTCATTTTTAATTTTTTTGTGTTATAATGTTCACGAGGTTAAAAATGAAAGAACTACAAGATTTATGGAAACAAGTATTAAATAAAATTGAGATAATGGTAAGCGCTGTTTCATTCGAACTTTGGATTGAACCGCTTGAAGTGTTAGATTTTCCAAATGCTGAAAAATTGATTGTTGTCGCTAACACTGAATATGCAAAAAAACAACTCTTAAAACGTCATAACGACCAACTCCAAGAAGCTGTTCATGAAGTTTTTGGAGATAATGTTGCTTTTGAAGTATTAGACCCTATTGAGAAAAAAGAGTATTTGAAAAAAAATAAACCTGATGCAAACAAAGCTGTTATAAGTAAAGAAGAAGAACACCAAAACTCATTCAATCCAAAATATACTTTCGATAATTTCGTCGTAGGAAAATGCAACCAAATTGTATATGCAGCAGCACACTCAGTTGCAGAAAATCCTGGAAAACGTTTTAATCCGCTTTTTATATATGGTGGTGTTGGGCTTGGAAAAACTCACTTGCTTCATGCGATAGGAAACTATATTGCGAGCGAAAATCCTGATTTAAAGATAAAATATGTAACTTGTGAACAATTTACTAATGACTATATAAATTCTTTGCATGGCTCTGCAAAAGAACTTAACATAAACAAATTTAGAGAAAAATATCGTTTAACCGATGTATTAATGGTTGATGATATACAATTTATTAGTAATAAAAATGAAACGCAGGAAGAGTTCTTCCACACTTTTAACGACTTGTTCCAAAACAACAAACAAATTATTATCGCATCTGATAGACCACCAAAAGATATTGCAACTTTAAGCGATCGTCTTAAGTCAAGATTTGCTAGCGGATTTATTCAAGATATGCAAATTCCAGATTTCGAAACTCGTGTTGCAATTTTGAGAAAAAAAGCTCAACTTGAAAAATATTCAATTGATGATGAAGTTATAAACTTTATAGCAGAAAAGGTTGACACAAACATAAGAGAAATGGAAGGTCTTTTAACAAAAGTATATTTCTTTGCAACATTGCTTGGAAAAAAGACAGCAACGTTGGAAGAGGCGAAGGAAGCATTCAAAGAAGACCTTGACGAAAAACGTGATGATCTTTCTCCAGAAACAATTATAAATGCTGTTTGTAAATATTTTTCAGTTTCAAAGGCAGACCTTGTTGGAAAAAAGAAAAACAAAGAAATTGTTGAACCAAGAATGATTGCAATTTATTTAACATGTGAACTTCTTGACCTTCCACTTGTTGTAATTGGAAAAACATTTGGCGGACGTGACCACACAACAATAATTCATGCACGTGAAAAAATTACAGAACAAATAAAAGAAAATGGAAAAATAAAATCACTTGTTGGAGCTGTAAAAGAAATAATAAATAATGACAATAATTAAAAAAAAGAATATATGATTTATATTCTTTTTTATTTTATTAAATTTAATAAATAGTCAATCGCTCGTTCCATTGCTTCGTTTATTTTTTCTCTTTTTTCTTTTGTGACTTTTGAAAGAACATAGTCAATTAAAGGAATTTTTTCGTCTTTTCCTATTCCAATTCTTATCCTTTTGAAATTTTGAGATTTCAAGAGTTCAACTATGTTTTTAAGCCCGTTATGTGTTCCGCCACTGCCATTTTCTCGATAACGATAAGTTCCTGCATCAATGTCAATATCATCTAGAACAATCAAAATTTCATCAAGTGAAAGTTTGTATTTTTTTATTAGTTCCAACACTGCCTCACCACTTTTATTCATATAAGTTTGAGGTTTTGCTAAAATTATTTTTTTCTTTACTAACTTAGAAGATATTTTTCCAGTTTTAGAATCAACTTCAATTTCTTCTTTTTCAATAAAACCTTCACCAGTTAAACTTTTACACTCTTTCTTCTTTACTTTTATGTCAAGTTTTGATGATAATTTATCAATAAAACAAAAACCTATGTTATGATAAGTGTCAAAGTATTTCTTTTCTGGGTTTCCAAGTCCAACAATAAGTTTTATATCCTTTGATTCCTTCTTTTCCTTTATAGGTTTTATTTCTATTTGTTTCCAAATATCTATTCTCGTTTCTTCAATAATCATATTTATATTATATACTTAGTTAAAAAAAAAGTAAATCATAAAACATTTTTTTTTGGACAAAATATTTTAAGGAGGATTTATGAAAAAAGATACATTAAAAACAAATAAAGGTGTTTGCTGTGATGTTTGCGACTGTGTTCACAATTTAGATGGTTGCAACTGTGAGATGGATACAATAAAAGTGACAAAAGGAAAGACAGATGAGGCCCATTTTTGCAAAACATATATTTGTAAAGATTCTTGCAACTGTGAAAAATAAGACTTTCATAACTAAAAAAAGAACACTCTCCAATATGTTCTTTTTTTTGTTAGATTTAAAGGCAGTAAGATTAAATAAAACTGGAACAAGTCCAGTTTTATCCTAATATTTCATCAATTACTTTTTGATTAGGAGTTAAATCAATATCTTTTAAAGTTTGATTTTCATAAATATTAATTACCTCATCATACATTGCATCATAATATTCTTCAAAAATTAAATCAAAAAGAGTTTTATTCATTGTTAATCCCAAACGATATTGATTCATTTTTAAAAGTGAATAATACTTTGCATTTCCTTTTGTTGTTTCTTCAGCTAACAAATCGTCTAATGTCAATTTATTGCTGTCAAAACATTCAAACAAGTTATTTACTTTTCCAGCATACATCATCACTGAATAACCAGTACTTCCAGATTTCAAAGTTTCCTTATCATCTGATGTTGACCAATTTTCCATAATAGTTGTTTCAACTCCTGTTATTTCACCTTTTGTAAAGAGGTCACGTGCAGTTTGAGTGAAGGCTTCAACAAATCCATTGTCTGTTTCTCCATCACCCATCGCATATAAATACCAGTTTTCACTTGTTGTCCCAAAATATGATTTTTGAATTTGTATTGTTCCTGTGTCTTGGCTGTATTTATAAATATACTCGTTGAATTTATCTGCTCTTTCATTGTTAAATTTAACTTCAAGCTCGTCCAAAACAAGTTGACTTTTTCCTTCTGCAACAGCTTTTGTTATAAGACCATCTTCTGTAGGAGTGTAATCTTTTCCGTTTAATGTAACAGCTACTCCAGCTTCACCTTTGTATTTAAGATATATATCTGCAAGGTCTTTATATAAAGATGCAATCATCTCTTGAATTGTCATAACTTCTTTTGTTATATAACCTTCGCCATCTCTTTCATCAACCATCAAAAGTTTTGAACCAATGATACTTAAAAGATTTGTTTCATATTCTTCTTGAGTTATTGTTCCATCTTTAAGTTTTTGTTGTTCATCAATTATTTTTCCTATAACTGTGTCAGAAATATCTGGAACAATTTTATAGTATTCTTGAAGATAATAAGATTCATCTCTTCCTTCTGATTCACAACGTTCTTTTAATTCATTGATTTGTTGAATTTGCATATCAGTGAATTTAACAACTATGTGTGTTACATAGAAGAAATTTTCAGTTGTTGTTGGAATGTAAAATACATCAGAAATAGATTTCGATGGAGTTGCATAATTTCCATATAAATTTGCAGAGCCAACAGTTTTTGTCAATTCTTCTATGAAAGCGTCTGTGTCTTCATAATATCTGTCATAACATTCTTGGACTTTTGAAAGATACAATCTTAAAACATCTTCTTCATTAATAGTTAAATCTTTTGTTTTATATTCATATAATTTTGTAATTAAAATGTTATCATACAAAATTCCATAAATACGTTCAATTTCTCTGGTTAAAATTTCTTTATCTATTGTTGAAAGATTTTTTCCATCTTCGTTTTCTTTAAGTTTTTCAATATATCTTCTCACTGCTTCTTTTGAAATTATTTTCGACTGTATTTCTTCATCAGTTAATGTTTCTTTATTACTAAAATATTTATCTTTTTCTAAATTATTAAAAACATATTCTATTGTATATAAAACAAGTGAGCTGTCATCATAAGAACCTGCTTCGCTTTCTGAAACATATTCATAATTTTCTTTTCCGTCAATCTCATTTCTTATCAAAATTTGTTTTACTACTTTTATTTCATATTCATTTGTTGTTTCATTGAATATTACTTCTGCTTTCTTTTCATAAGGAGTATAAACAAATTGACTTTCCTTTTCTTTTTTATCTTCAGTTGTTTCTTCTTCAATTCCAAGCGAAGTTTTAACTTCTTGTTCAAATGTTTCTATGTTCGATATAAAAGAATTATAAGTCGCATTCCAAAGATAATTTTTTTCTGTGTTTGTTAAAGTTATTTCACCTTGCTCTACCAATTTTTTTGCATCATTTAAATATATTTTTTTTGTGACAAGATATTTAATCAACAAATTAATTGTTTCGTCGCTATCACCATTAGCTTGATTATAGAAAGTACTGTAATAATTATTGTAACCTTTAATAAACTCTTCACGCGTTAAAGTAACATTCCCAGTTGAAACAACTTCCTGGTTATTTATTGCAGTTTTGTTTTCTGGGAAAAGACCACAACCAGCAAAACAAAAACAAACACAAAGTAATAAGGCAAATATAGATATTATTGATTTTTTCACTTTTTTCACGCTCCAAATTATTTTCGTTTTTCAATTATACAACAATTATTTCCATTGTCAAAGCAAAAAATATAATTAAATTGTTGAAATGTTAATAACTTTTTTTTCTTCTTAACAAGTTATTAACATTTCGTAAAATTTTTTATATACAATTTCTAGTGTTTTTTTCATTTTAAAAATTTTAAAAAACACAACTTTTTGATTTTAAAAAATTTATTAACATTTCCACAGTCTTTATTAATACTCCTATTATTTAAAAATATATAAATAAAAAGAAAACTCGCAATTTTTTATTGAAATATGTTTATAAAAGAGTTGAAAAAATATAAATAATTTGGTATAATAAAAAGGTAATTTAAGGAGAGAAAAAACAATGCAAATTATATGTGATGGTTTAGATTTGAGTGAAGCAATTATAAAAGTATCAAGAGCAATTTCGAACAAATCTCCAAATCCAATTTTGGAAGGAATTAAACTTGTTGCTGACAACGATTGTTTAATTATAAGTGCAACTGATACTGAACTTGCAATAGAAAAGAAAATTAAAGCTGAAGTAAAAGTTGAAGGAGAAACTGTTGTTCCAGGAAAATTTTTTGTTGAGTTTATAAAAAAACTTACTAAAGAAAAAATTGAACTGATTTTAACGGAAAAAAATCAACTTAAAATAAAATATACTGACAGTGAAGGAATTGTTCAATGCTATAATCCAGCAGAATATCCTAGTTTTAATAAAATTGATTCAAATGATTATTTTGCGTTAAATCAAAATGATTTCAGAGATTTGATTAACAAAACAATTTTTTCAGTAGCAGTTGATGACAGTCGTCCAATTTTGAAAGGTTGTCTTTTGGAAGTTGATGAATCTTCAATAAACGCTGTTGCACTTGATGGATATAGACTTGCTTTATGCAAAAAAGAACTTAAACATTCAACAATAAAAACGAATGTTATTGTTCCAGCAAGAAGTTTGAATGAAATTTCAAAAATTTTAGGCGACAATGAAGAAATAATAAACGTTTATATCCAAAAGAATTTCATAATGGTTGATTTAAAAGATACAAAGATTATAACAAGACTTTTGGACGGAGAATTTTTGAATTATAAACAAATTATTCCAACAACTTTTGATACATCAATTGTTATCAATAAAAATCAATTTGAAGACGCACTTGACAGAGCATCGCTTCTTTCGAAAGTTGGACAAAATAATCTTGTTAAATTTGATATAAAAGAAAATAATATGCAGATAACATCAAATTCTGACATAGGAAATATTTCTGAAAATGTAAATGTTTCGTTTAAAGGAAAAGATTTGAAAATTGCTTTTAATGCAAGATATTTCACAGAGTGTTCCAGAAACTTGTCTGATGAATTTATTAAACTAAACTTTAATCTTTCAACAAATCCTTGCGTTATAACTCCGATAGAAAATGATGATTACAAATATTTAATATTGCCAGTTAGAATGATTAATTAAAACATATAAAAAAAGAACATTATCTAAATTGATAGTGTTTCTTTTTTTCTTACTATAGATTTTATGATGTATCAGTAATTAAATATATTGATTGATTTTTATATACGAGAGTTCCCGGTGGTGGAAGTTGTCTAGTGACAAAACTTCCGTCCCCTTGAATTTCATAACATAAACCAAGTTTTTTAAGAGTTGTGCAAGCTTCGGTTATGCTCATTCCAACAAGATTTGGAAGAGTTATATCACAAACTGGAGTTATATATTCTTCTCCACTTTTCGATATATTTTTATATTCAAAAATTCCACTAAAAATTTCTTTTGCATAAGGAGATGCAACAACACTTCCATAGTATGCTCCAGTTCCAGGTTCATCTACAACAATTAGAACAATATATTCCGGATTAGATGCAGGATATGTTCCAATAAAACTTGAAACATATTTTCCTGAAATTTTTCCATCTTCATATTTTTGGCTTGTTCCTGTCTTACCCCCAATTTCATATCCATCAACGAAAGTTAATTTTCCAGGTTTTGACACAACCTCTTCTAACATACTATTTATAATTTCTGACGTTTCATTTGAAATAACTTGACGAACAACTGTTTTTTCATTTTCTTTAACAACAGTTCCATCAGATGTGACTATTGATTTAACAAGATAAGGTTCAAGAAGATATCCGCCGTTTACACACGCTGAAATAGCAGTAATTAATTGTAATGGAGTGACTGCTATTGCTTGTCCAAAACCCATTCTTGCAAGGTCAACGGTCTTTACATTATCCTTATTCATAATAATTCCGCTTGATTCACCCAGAAATTCTATTCCAGTTTGAGTTCCTAATCCAAACTTTTCGAAATATTGATAGAAATCGTCAAGCCCAAGTTGAAGTGCAAGTTTTGTAAATACACAGTTACATGAATTGCAAAGACCATCAGTTAAATCTTCACTTCCATGACCAGTTGACTTCCAGCATTTAATTTTTTGTCCATCAATTATTGTATAACCTGGACAATAGAAATGGTCGGAAAGATGAGCAACTTGTGATTCAAGAGCGCAAGCCATTGTCAATATTTTGAATGTTGAACCTGGTTCATATACATCGACTATTGCTTGATTTTTCATTTGCTGAAGCATATTTGATACATCGTCTCGAGGAACATTATTAAGGTCAAAACTAGGCTTTGTTGACATTGCAAGAATTTCTCCTGTGTTAGGGTCCATAACTATTGCCGTTGCACTCTTTGCTTTTTGTTCAACCATAAGTTTTTCCAGAGTTTGTTCAACTTTAAGTTGAATGTTGACATCAATAGTCATGTTTATTGAACAGCCGGCAACTGAAGGAATAAATGTTGTCAAACTGTTGTATAATTCTTTTCCTTGCAGGTCACTTTGGACAAGAGAATAGCCTTTAACTCCCGAAAGTAATTCATTATAGTATGCTTCGAGTCCTGCTTGACCTATGTTATCTATTGTTGTAAAACCCAAAATTTGAGTCATTAGATTTCCATAAGGATAATAGCGACTTACATTTTCAGATAGATATACTCCACTAAAATTTTGATTAAATATTTCAAGAGCGGTAGATTTATCAACCTTCATTTTAATTAAAACTTCACTTACAGTGTTATTTGAAACTTTCTCAAAGGTTTGAGTTTGGTCAAGATTGAGTTTGCTTGAAAGATAAGAAGAAACTGACGTCTTATCTTTAACTTCTCTTGAACGAACATAAATGTCATAAGTTGTGTAAGAAACTGCAAGAGATGAACCATTTGTGTCGCAAATTGTTCCCCGCTCTGCAGCAATTGGTAAATCTCTCGTCCATTGGTCTGTTGCCTTTCCTTGCAAAATTCCACCATTAAAAACTTGGACATACAAAAGACGACCAAGTATTGCACAAAAGAGAATAATTAAAATAATAGTAAAAATAACAATTCTCTTTTTAAAAAATTTTAAATTAAATTTTTCTAACACAAAAAAACCTCTCTAATATTTTATTTAGAGAAGGTTTTGAATATGAATTAATTAAATAAATTTGAAATCCAATTACAAAGTCTATCAAACCAATTGCTTTTTACACTATATTCAACTGGTTTTTCGAGTTTTTCTGGAGTAAGAGGAATGACTTTTGCATCTGAAAGAGCACTTAAGTCAAAAATACTGTCAGGATTTGTAAGGTCGTCTGCTTTTGATATATTGCTTATATGTTTAACAACGTCAACAGAATAAATTTTATTTGCTTGTTCCAACTCTTGAGTCAAAGTTTTTATTTCAACTGCATTTGCAATGGTCCAGCCTATCATACATGCAACAACTGAGACAAGTCCAAAAATCATTATTCCAAGTCGTGTTTTAAATTTTGCACGCTTAATTCGTTTGTTATTTTTTGCTTGTTCTTCGTTTAGATTTTCTTCTTTTGAAATTTCTGTTATTTCTTTTGACTCAAGTTCTTGATTTTCTTCAATTTGAGTTTGAACAACAGGTTCTTCAATTTTTGTTTCTTTTTCTGTGTTTTCTATATTTTCTTTTTGAATGGAAACATTATTTGTTTGTTTCGATTCTGTCTTTTCTATTGGTTTTGAAAAGAAAGTTTCAACTGCTTCAAATTGAATTTTTTGAGAAATAGGTTTTTGTTCAACTTTTTTTTCTGGTTTTGAAAAGTTTTTTTTCAAATTTTCCATGTAGGTTTCTGTTGAATTATTTTCAAATAAAACTTTTTTTGCCGATTCTTTTTTTTCTTCTTTAGTTTCTTCAACAATAAAGTTTTCGGAAGGTTTTTCTTCCTTTTCCAAAATCAATGTTCCTACACGTGACTCTTTGAGTGATTTCATTAATTAAATAATATATCAAAAAAATCAAAATATCAAGTATTTTAAATTTTTTCTGCAATTCGAAGTTTAGCACAAGTTGAACGAGAATTTTTTTGTTGTTCTTCTTCGCTCGCAATAATAGGCTTATGTGTTATAAGTTTTAAACTTGCTTTGTGTCCGCAAACACATTTTGGAAAATTGGGTGGACAAATGCAATTTGTCGAAAACTCTTTAAACACATTTTTTACGATTCTATCTTCAAGAGAATGAAAGGAAATTATGCAAAACCTTCCCTGTGGACGAAGAAAGCCAACAAGTTCTTGAATAAGTTCTTTTAAACCATCAAGTTCGCAGTTAACTTCAATTCTTAGTGCTTGAAAGACCTTTTTTGATGCACCGTTGCGAGAAAAAACAACTTTTTTTGGCATACTATTTTCAATTATTTCATTCAATTGACTAGTAGTTGTAATAGGCGAAATTTCTCGCTGATGAACAATGTTTTTTGCGATTGAAACAGCATATTCTTCTTCGCCATATACACGAAATAAATTTATGAGTTGTTCTTGAGAATAATTGTCAATTATATCTTGTGCTGTAAAAGTTTGGGACTGGTCCATGCGCATGTCAAGGGGCGCATCTTTTTTGAAACTAAACCCTCTTTCTGCACAATCGAGTTGATATGAACTTACTCCAAGGTCAATCAAAATTCCATCAATTTCCGTTATTCCAAGTTCTTTTAAAATTTCAGGTGCTTTTTTAAAATCGCTTTTGATAATAAGAGCACTTTTTTCATCTGTGCGATTAAAATCATCACGCGTGAAAACTTTTGAAATTTGAGAAAGTCTTTTTGACGATGCAGAAATAGCATCTTTATCTTTGTCAAATCCAACTAAAAGTCCATCTTTAAGTTTTTCAAGAATATGGAAAGAGTGACCGCCACCGCCAAGCGTAAGATCTAAATAGATTCCGCTTGGGCGAATGTTAAGTCCGTCAATAACTTCATTTAGAAGAACAGGAGTGTGTGAAAATTCCATCTTTTGTACCTTTAAATTCCGAATAATGTTTTGACAAGTGTTCTAACTTGTTCATTGCTTGTTTTTTCATTAATTTTGTTAACAAGAGTTTCTTGTCCGCCAGTTATAGAGTATGCTAAGACAACTCCGTTTGTAATTGCATGAGAGAGAACATAAGTTGCTCCGTTACACAAATCTGTTAATGATTCATCTAGATTTTCATCATTGAGACCAGTTGTCATCAATATACTAATTCTCGAACTTACAGTTTGCTCATTGGCAAGAGTTGTTGTATTAATTGCATCAGAAATATCTTTTCCAGTTGATGATTGAACAGTGTCAATAATTTTATTTGCATCTTCAGTTGTTATGCTCCCAAGTGAATCCGCAAGAGTTTCATAAGATTCAGCGCTCAATGAATCAGTGTTTGAGAATGAATCTTTTACATTGTTGATTTTGTCGGCAGTTTCTTTTTCAACTCCAATAATTTCTAAAGCTTCTCCAACATTAACATCTGATTCTGTATCAGAAATAATGTCAAGTATATCTCCATTTCCATCAGAAATTTCAGATAGTTTTTTTGCTGTTTTAAGGAAGTTTATCCATTCAATTTCTCCATAAGAAATTGTTGGTGAAATTTCATAACTTGACTTCGCATAGTCTATCATAGCGATGTAAAGTTGAGAGAAAATTCCTCCGTTTTCAATGTTTTTGCCATCTGATGTCAAAACACAATTTTCGTTTGGTGTTCCGTCGATATAGTCAAATGCATTTTCTTTTAATGAATTTAAGAAATTTCCAACGAGAACAATTTCATCGTCATTTAACAGTTCAAGTTTAAACTCTTCTTTGGTTATAATGTCAAAGCATTTTGCTAGATTTTCCAAAACAGCAATTATGTCTGATTTTTGACTTTCTTCTAACTGTTCAATTGTTACATCAGCAATATCAATTTGATTTTCTAAAGTAGAAACAACTTTTTCGACTCTTTCATTAACTATATTTAAAATATATGGGAGAGCTTTTTTGAAAAGTTTACTTTGATATAACGTTGTGACAAGTGTATTTAAAGAAGTTTCTTCAGGCTTTGTTTCATTTAATGGAAGAAGTGAAAGTTTAAATATTTTGGAAATCATAGTATTGTTTATTACGACTTCTTTATATTGTCCATCAGGATACATGACTTTTTTAATAGAATCTCCGTCAGTTTCTTTTTTTACTATACTTAATAAAGTGTCCAAAAATTCCAATTCAGTGTTCCATGAAAAATCTGAGTCCTTTACAACTTCTGCTGACATAAGCTTTGAATATTTTTCATTTGTAGTAAGTGCATCAAAGATTGAATAGTAAGTTTTTTCAAAAATAGAGATTTGCTTGAGGTTGTTCAAAACATTGGCGATATAAGTTGACTTAACAATGTTATTCGCGTCTAAATCATTAAAAGTAAATACAGTTTCAAATGCGTTGTCTCTAAAATTTGTGTATCCAAAAACACAAACTGCTTCAACAATACTTTCTGCACTCTCTATTGTTCGTGCTTTGTCTTCAGCAGAGAGATATGTGAAATTTGTTAAATCAATTTCAGAAACACTTTCACCAAGTGCATCTCTCAAAGTAGGAACTTGTTCATTAAACTTTTTAAGACCAAATTTTATTGTTTTTTGTGCTAATTTTGAATCGAGAAGTGGTGATAAAATAACTTTTGTTGTTGTTTTATCTCCAATTTTTTCAGAAAGTTGTTTTGCAACAAAATCAACATCAAGTTCTTCTTTCAAAGCATGATATAAAATTCCGCTTTGTTGAAGAGCGACAACAGAAGATTTCAAGTTTGAAATTTCTTCTTCCAAGTTACTTGTTTTTATAACCTTTGCATCTACAAATTCTTTAAACCTATCATCTGTTTCAGCATAATCTATAAGAGCATTAAAAGTGTTTATGCTTTGACCAACAAACAGAGGATTTGTTTGTAAATATCTTATAGTTTTTGAAACACAATCAACAAGTTCTCCAAAGTCGTTTGAATCAATGTCTTTTTTAACAAGGATTGAAAAATCTGCAAAAACTTTGTCGGCATCATATTTGTCTATTATATCAAATGTTTTCAAAAGCAATTTTGCTTCGTCTGTAAAAGTTGATTTAAAATTGTTCCAATCAACATTTTTTGTTTCAATCTCTCCAAGATTAATTTCTTCACTTAATTTTTTTTCAAGACTGTCAATGACAATGTTTCCACCTTCTGAAATAATAACTTTTGTTGCAGAAAGAGGAATTAAATTTTCAGAGATAGAATTCAAAAGTGCATAATCATCTTTCGAAAGTGAATTTATAATTGTTCTATAATCAGTTTTTCCTCCAATTATGTCGTCAACAAGACCAACTTTGCAAGCAGTTTTGCCAACTTCAATTACACCGCCAAGTTGAGTTTTGAGAACGTTCACAAAATCGTTAGGATTTATTTTTAATTCTTCAATAACTGCATCAGCGACTAATTTTATTTCTGAGTTGTGTTCAAGATTTTTAAATACGTCTGTTGAATAGAAATAATCAAGTACATATGGAACAACGTCGCCAACAACTGCACGGAAAACACCAAGGTTGAAAGTGCTATTAAAAATTTCATCAACCTTTTCAAAATCTATTTTAGAATATGAATCAAGAGTTCCTATTTCATCAATTAGAAGAACTGTTTTGTCATATATTTTTGCAAAATTTTTAATGTCAGAACGAATGGCAACTTTTTCGTTATTCACTTTAGTGGAAGCAATCGAATCAAAAATTACATCATCAAGTCCACCGAGAGTTAAAATTTTTCCGGCAACACTGTCTGAATAAGCATTTGCATATGAGATTATGTCAGAGCCAACATAATATCTGATTATGTCGGAACTTGTTTCAGTTAGAATTTCGCTTTCAGCACTAACTGTTTCTTGATGAGTTATGTCAGAAAAAGTTGACGTAATTGATGTAATTGGAAGCAACAATAGGAATATGAGAACGAATCCATTGACAAGACCAACACATGCTCCCCACCATCTATATTTCTTTTTCTTTGGAATTGGAATTTGTTGAAGTTCAGGTTTTATAAGTTGCCCTTTTGATGTTTTTTCAGCAAGTTTTTTTTGTTTTTTTGCCATTCTTTCAATTTTGCTTTGTTTGAGTGCGGTTTTTGCTATTATCACATATATTATCCAACTTATAAATATCATAACAAGAACAAGAACGAAGAAGACAACAATATTCATAATAATTGCAGGAAGAGATTCAATAAGAGTCATAACTGATGGCATAGCATTGACTGCTTCGGCAATTTTTTCGTTTGAAAGAGTTAAGCCTTTAACTACTTCTGTTATGGAAGAAGCGACTTTTCCATTGATAACTATTCCAAGATTTGAAATATCAGCATTCAAAATAGCTTTTGAAATTGGAACAGTTATAAGTCCAGCAATTATTGCACACAATATAAAGGTCCCAAATCGAATTGAACTTTTGACAAGACCGCGTTTAAGACCAATTAAAAATCCAATAACTAGACTCAAAATTAGTACAATATATACACTTAGTGTGATAATAAGACTTATATTCATATATACTCCAAATTAATTATTTCCTAATTATAATCTTTTTAACGGAATATTTCAATCTATTTTCCGCCAATGAACGAGAAAAAAATAAAAAAAAGGCGAATTAACAAAAAGTTATTCGCCAAGAAGCTTTGCTTTTGCATCTAAGTATTGTTTTTGTGTAATTTCGCCTGAATCTTTCAGTGCATTTAAACGTTTGATTTTTGTTATAAGGTCAACGCTCTCGTCGTTATATTCATTGAGTTGAGGAATAGTTTTAACATCAACGGTTGGTTTAAGTGCTTGTTTTTTCCCAATTCCAAGTCTAATAGTTCCAAGAAATAGAAGAACAAAAATGATAAAAGCCAATCCAGTTAAACAGATAAGAGGAATATCAATTGTTGCAGTGTTAGTAAAATAAACAACAAAATTAAAAACAAAAAATGCAAGAATAAGTGCTTCGGAAATAGTAAAATATATGAAAGAACCAATTTTTTTGTAATATTCCCCTGCTTCCTTTTTAGATTTTACAACTGTTACAATTCCAATAATGAATGAAAAAATACCCAGTATAGCGTAAATTACAATGGCACCATATGAGCCATAAACCAAAGAAGCAATTGGGTCTTGTAAAATAAGATTCAATATCGATATAAATGTGCCAATTAATATTTCAAATGGTTCACTATAAAGAAAAAACATGGCAACAATCGCAATTAGACCAAGTCCAAATATAATATTTAAAACTCCTGCGGTTGTTAAAAGCCCCCTACCTTTTCTCATAAAAAATCTCCCCTACAGTTTTATTATATATTTTTTGAGCGCAAATATCAAGAATTTTATCATTATTTGATTTATTTTAACTTAAAAAGATGATAATATTAACTAGTATGATAATTGCCTCACAAATATTATCTGTAATTTTTACTATATTGACACGCCTCCAAAAAACAAAAGCAAAGGCGCTTATTTGCATATGTTTGTCAAATTTGATTTCTATTTTGACATATTTTCTTCTTGACCAAGTTGCAGGAGTTTTTTTGTCAACTGCAACACTTATAAGAACAATTATATTTTTTCTGTATGATCATTATAATATAAAACCTAATATATATGTTCTTTTAACTTTTGAAGTTTCCTTTATCATAATTGCAGGTATAACATGGAAAAGTCCAGTTGATTCCTTTATTTTGTTAAGTATATTCATGTTTACATTTGTTTCATGGCAAGATAATATGTACATTCTAAGAATTGGAATGATTTTGGACCCTGTAATTTTAATAATTTACAATTCACTTATAGGTGCGTATATTTCAATACTTGGTCAAGTTATAAGTTTAATTGTCGCAATTATAGCAATTATATATTATGATATTTATAAACGAACAACGCCTATAATAAAAAGATTGCTTTACTATGTTAAACCAAAGAGAAAGCGAAAGCGTCTCCGTTTGCGACTTCGAAAAAGGCGAGCATAAAAAAATAGGAAATTTCTTTCCTATTTTATGCCATTTTAACTGGTGTTTTATCTGAACTGTCAAGGTCTACACGATATAGCGAAGTTTTTGTTGTTTTTGTTGAATCTTCTGCGAAGAAATAGAAATAATCTTCATCTATATCATAAAAATCTGTTTTTATTGTAAGTGAACCGCTAAGTTTTACAGCAGTTTCAGTTGTGTTTGTTACACTGTGTCTATAAATAGCGCTAGATTTAACATAGTAGATATAACCGTTTCTTGCTGTTATTATAGATGTAACATCAGAGTCAATTATTTCACCGTCAGTTCCGTTAAGGTTTTTTATTATAATTTTATCTGCTCCATTAAGATATGCGAAGCCAAGATTATTTCCATCTTTTATTCCAAGAGGAACAATTGAAAGTGAAGAATCAGACAAATGTTTGATTTCATTTATTTTAAATTCACCATCAAGAGTATTTGAATATACTGATGTTATTGAAACAGAACCAATAAGTTCATTTCTTGTGTAGAAAAGTCTGTCACCTTCTAAAGTTAAAAGGTCAATTGAAATTTTATCTTCCTCATAAACAGTTGAAACTTTCCCCGATTTAATATCAAATTTATACAAAGTGTTTCCATTATCGAGTCCGTCAACTTTTTCTTTTGCTTTTGTGTAATAGATGAAACAGTTAATTGAACTTGGATTTTCATCATTGTTTGTTACATTTGTTCTTGTTGGTAAAATTGTTCCTGTAACATTTGTTGCAATTTTTTTTGAGTCACCATTTTCTGAGACAAGAATGATGTCATTTCCCGTGTAAACCATGAGATAGACATTTTTGTCAATCATTGTCATAGAATATTTTCCATTATTAAAACTTTCTGTTTGATAAAGTTTTTTAACATTCGATCCATCAAGATTACATGAATAGAATGTAATAAGGTCATATCTGACTCCAGAGCTATCAGATTGAGTTGTTGGAGTTCCGAAATATAACTTGTCTTTAAAGATATAAAGCCCACAGTTTTCTGTTCCAACTGATTTTTTAACCATAAGTTGGACTTCTGAAAGGACTGGTGTTTCAACTTCAGCAATAATTCCAGTTGTCATTCTTGCACGATAAATTCCTGTTTCAGACACATCTCCAGAAATTAGTGTTGATTTTGTATCAGAACTTGCGGAAGAAAGTTTTAAATATGCGTCTGTAAAGTATACATAGTCACCTTTTGAAACAGCATATCCTCCGTTGCCATATACGTTTTCTTCATAAGCAGGCCCTCCAGTCAAAATAATTTCTTTGTCTGTTTCTCCGCAACCAACAAATAGAAAACCCACAACGATTAAACATAAAACCAAAATTGACGAGGTAAATTTTTTCATAGCGCTTCCTTTTATTTTTGGGAACATGTTAACATTTTTTAAAATCTAAGTCAAACAAATATCAATCAGTTTATCCACTTGTTAATAAAAGAAGTAAGATGCTTTTGATAGTTCTCTTTGTCAACAGAATAACTTAATACATGCCCTGCTCCTTTTGTTATAACAAGTTCGCATATTTTTTTGTTCGAAACTTCATACATATCTTTTGACATATAACATGGAACAAATTTGTCATCACTTCCGTGAAAGAAAAGAATTGGAAGTTTTGTTTTTTTGACAGAATCAATTGGTCTGACGTCTTTTAAGTTAAATTTCACAAAAATTTTGCAGCACATATTTGCAACAGGTAAGACCAAAAATGGAGGTATATGCAATTTCTTTTTGCAGACATATTTAAGTTGTTCATATGCATCTTTGTATCCGCTGTCAGAAACAACACATTTCACATTTTTTGGAAGATTTTCCCCGCTTGTAAAAACAACAGTTGATGCACCCATAGAAATTCCTAGAAGTACAATTTGAGATTGTTCACCAAAAATTTTAATTGCTTGTTTTGTCCAGACAACTATATCATCTTTTTCGAAAAAACCCATTGAAATATATTTGCCCGTTGTTTCGCCATGAGAACGAAGGTCAACAGCAAGGATATTAAAACCTTGTTCATAAAGAAATTTTGCTTGAGGACTCATGTCCTTGTAAAACCCAAAAATTCCGTGCACACAAATTGCAACTTTGTTTGAATTGTTTCGAAGAATAACGCCAGAAAGTTTTTCTTTTCCGCTTTCAACAACAATTTTTTCAGTTTTGACTTTGTCCCACCATGAATAGTCAATTTTGTAATGTTTTAAATCTTTTCTAAAACTTCCATTAATAATTTTTCCTGCGAAACAACCTTTTCTCAGAGAAACAAAAAAAGTTATTGTTCCAATTATTATCCATAAAAGGAACAACCCTGCTATGCTTCCCAAAATAATAAAAAAAATATCAAGTGCAGACATATTCACCTCTTATATATATAGTATACGCAAAATTTTAGCAAATCAAATATTTTAGCTATGTAAAAGAAAAAAATTCATAAAAAAACCTTCTTATTTTAAGAAGGTTAATTTAATTAAATTGCAAGAATTGCGATAGCGACAAGTGAAAGAATAAGACTCACAGAAAATATAAATCTTTTTTCTTTCGCCATCTTAATTATTTCAATTACAAGCCCAGCAAGAGCAACTCCAAAAGAGATAAAAAATAATGCCCCAACTGCTTTATAAGAACTTGACGAATAACTAACAAGTGGAATGAATTTAACGAACATGGTCAAAAACATTGAAATAATAGAAAGAGTGATTGGAAGAAAATTAAGACTGAAAGCGCTTTTAAAAAAATTATTTTTGTCGCTGTCTTTCATTTTCAAAACTTTTTGTGTTTTAATTTTTTTTTCTTCAACAATAATTTCAGGTTCAACGTCTGTTTCTTCTTCGTCATCAGACAAAATATCATAATCGTTCATAACAATGCTCCTTTACTGATTGAATTATATCATTTGTACAATAAAAATCAAGCAGAAATATGTAGGATTATACCCTAAAAAAGGATATTATGTCGAACTAGCCCGATTTGTAAACTTTTATATACTATATGAATATAACCAAATATTTGACAAAATAATATTGTCAATTATTTTTCATTGATAAAAAAATTTCTATTTAGTCCGAACTTTGACATATTATTTTGTAAATAAAATTTAAATTTATTAAGTCGTTCAGAGTTATTTTTAAATTCATCTCTAAGTTGTTCACTGATGTTTTCGCTTTGAGAGATAACTTCATAGTGGTCACAAATATAACCAAGTAATTTATCTGTTGGAATTTCCATAAGTCTAATACAAGAAATTTTTTGTTTATTTCCATGTATGGAGTTGTCATATCTATCAAATAAACTTTCAGTTAAAATCAAAGTGTATAAACAATCTGAAATATTTGATTTTTCTTTTGATTGTTGGATTTTTTCGCTTTTATAGATTCTGGAAATTCTATCTTTCATTTCTCGGACAAGGTCACCAGATTTATAATTTTTTTCAATTTCTTTTAAAAATTCTGCATTTTTGATATTCATAATTTCTCCTTAATATAATTTTACTATTTTCTCTGCAAAGTGTCAATATCCTTTTTGGAATAATAAAAAACGTTGAAGAAATCTTCAACATTTTTTTACAAATATTTACTAAGAATTTGCAATTGTGTTCAATTCTGCCATTTCTTTTGCAATATCTAATCTTGCAAATAATGGTTCATTCTTTTCCAATTTAATTTTGTCTATTTCAAAATCAAAAATCGATTGTTCGTTTATTTGAACTTTATCTATTCCAAAAATTGTTAAAACTTTTTTTGTACTTTCTGGCAAAAAAGCATTGAGAAGGGTGTATGCTTCCAACATTGCTTGAACTGAGAAATATAAGATAGAATTTATTCTAGAAGCATTATTTTCGTCTTTTGCAAGTTCCCATGGTTTGTTATTATCAATGTATGAGTTGCATTCATCAATAATTTTTAATGCTGATTTATATGCCAAAGTTGGTTTAAGTTCCAACATATTTGATATACATTCCGATTTCAATTCTTTGATTTTATTTTTAAAATTGAAATCAATTTCTTGTTCGTTGTTTCCTTTTTCAATAATTCCAGCATTATATTTTATAACCATTCCAGTCAAGCGAGAAAAAATGTTTCCAACTTTGTTGGCAAGAATCCCATTATACGAATTTAAGAAACCTTCTTGGGTATATGGGCCATCTTGTCCAAAAGAAATTTCCCCAATTAAAAAATTTCTAACTGAATCTGATGAATAGCGAGCGTTTAAAATTCTTGGGTCAATAACTTCTTTCTTTTCAACTTCTTTGCTCTTGCTCAATTTTCCGTTGCCAAATGTTAACCAACCATGGCCAAATATTTGTTTAGGTAAAGGCAAGTCTAGTGCCATTAATATCGCTGGCCAAATTATTGCATGGAAGCGAATAATTTCTTTTCCAACAACATGGACATCAGCTGGCCAAAAATTTTTGAACAAAGTTTCATCATCGGACAAATAGCCAAGTGCTGAAATGTAATTTGACAGTGCATCAATCCAAACATAAATGGTTTGTTCTTTGTCGAATGAAACAGGGATTCCCCATTTCACAGTTTTTCTTGAAACGCACAAATCTTTTAATCCTTGATTAAAGAAATTATTAATCATTTCGTTTGCTCTGCTTACTGGAACAAGAAAATTAGGATTGTCGCTATACAACTTTCTTAAGGCAGGTTCATACTTACTTAGTCTAAAGAAATATGATTCTTCGTTTGCTTCAACAACCTCTCTTCCGCAATCAGGACATTTCCCGTCAATTAATTGGTCATCGCTCCAAAAAGATTCACAAGGAACACAATATTTACCTTTATAAGTTGATTTGTAAATGTCGCCTTTTTGATATAATTTGTCAAATATTTTGGAAACAGTTTGTTCATGGTATTTGTCTGTAGTTCTTATAAACTTGTCATAAGAAATATTTAATTCTTTCCATAACTCTTTTGTGTCTTCAATTATTTCGTTTAAATAGTCGATTTCTTTAATGCCCTTTTCACTAGCAATTTTTGCTATTTTTTGACCATGTTCATCTGTTCCTGTCAAAAAGAAAACATTTTCACCCAAATTTCTGTGGAATCTTGCTATAGCGTCGCAAAGAACAGTTGTGTAACAATTTCCAAGGGTTAATTTATTGCTAGGGTAATATATTGGTGTTGTAATGTAATAATTTTTCATTTTTACTCCTTTGATGTATAAAAACAAATTGGCGGAGAGGGCGGGATTTGAACCCGCGGTTGCTTTCACAACACCGGTTTTCGAGACCAGCACATTCGACCACTCTGACACCTCTCCAAAAAACTTTGCGTGCTCACAAAGTTTAACATATTAAATTTTTATTTGCAATATTTTTGCAATGTTAGTTGCCTTGTTCTTGTTCATTTGTTGTTGTTTCTTTAATGTTGTTTGGTTGGTTGTTAAGGCCAGGGAAAATTGAACAAAACAATCTTGCAAAATTATCGTTTAAGTTGGAATTTCCACTTTCTTTCATCTTGTTGTTTAAATCTTTTATATCTGTCATAAATTTCTCCTTCTAAACGTTAAATCTGAAAAGCATGATGTCGCCGTCTTCGACAGTGTAATCTTTGCCTTCAATTCTAACTTTTCCTTTTTCTCTTGCGGAAAGATAAGAGCCACATGAAATTAAATCATCATACTTAATTACTTCTGCTTTGATGAAACCTTTTTCAAAATCCGTGTGAATCTTTCCTGCTGCTTGAGGTGCTTTTGAACCCTTTTTTATTGTCCATGCGCGAACTTCCTTTTCGCCCGCAGTCAAGAAACTCATAAGACCAAGAAGACTGTAACTTGCTGAAACAAGTTTTTCAAGTCCGCTTTCCTTTATGCCGAGTTCTTCCTTAAAAAGATTTCTATCTTCTTCTGGGAGTGCAGACAATTCCTCTTCGATTTTTGCCGACAAAGCAATTACTTCGGCATTTTCTTCTTTTGCAACTTGTTTGACAATTTGGACATAACTATTTTCCTTTCCAATTTCATCTTCACCAATATTTGCAACATAAATAACTGGTTTTGATGAAAGTAGGAAAAAGGAATCAAGAATTTTCTTTTGTTCTGCTGAAAGCTCAACACTGCGAGCAGGTTTCCCGTTTTCAAGCGCAGGTTTTATTTTTTCAAGCACTTCAAATTCTTCTTTTGTTCCCTTTTCTCCAACTTTCAAAAGTTTTGATGTTTTTTCATATCTTTTGTTAACTGTGTCAAGGTCGGCAAGAACGAGTTCAAGGTTTATGACTTCAATGTCTCGCTTTGGGTCAACGCTTCCAGAGACGTGAATTATTTTTTCATTTTCAAAACATCTGACAACATGGACAATGGCATCAACCTCACGAATGTGACTCAAAAATTTGTTTCCGAGTCCTTCACCCTTGCTTGCACCAGCAACAAGTCCAGCTATGTCAACAAACTCAATTGTTGCTGGGACTATTTTATTTGTGTTATATAATTTTGCAAGAACATTCAATCTTTCATCTGGGACGTCAACAACACCTACGTTTGGTTCAATTGTACAAAATGGATAATTTGCGCTTTCTGCTCCAGCATTTGTTATTGCGTTGAATAAAGTGCTCTTTCCGACATTTGGAAGACCGACAACACCTATTTTCATTTATATCTCCTATCATTAATAAAATTTCAATGTAAACATATATTAAAATAAAAAGGAGAAAATTGCAAGAAAAATGACACTTTGGGTTGCATTAATTTTGGGAATTGTACAAGGGTTAACTGAATTTCTGCCGGTTTCGAGCAGTGGACATCTGACTTTGCTCAACAAAATATTTGGAATTGAAGGGAACACTTTGATTTTGACAATTCTTCTTCATGTCGCAACACTGTTTGCTGTTTTCTTTGTTTTGAGAAAAGAAATATGGCAACTGATTCGCCATCCATTATCGCTTGAAGCAAGAAATTTGTATATCGCAACAATTCCAACAATTTTGATTGTTTTGTTAAGCAAAGGATTTTTAGAAGATGAATTTTCCAGTGCTCGACTTTTGCCATATTTTTTTATCTTAACTGCCGTTATTCTTGCGGTCACTAATATAATTGACGAAAGAAATAAAAAGAAAAATTTGTATTATCCAGTTGAAGGTTTTCGCAATAATTTAAGAACCTCAATAGTTATGGGTGTTGCCCAGGGATTGGCTGTGCTTCCGGGTATATCTCGTTCAGGTTCAACAATTTGTGCAGGCTTGCTTGCAGGAGAAAACAGAGAAAAAACAGCGAAGTTTTCTTTTCTTATGAGCATTCCAATAATTCTCGGTTCAATGCTTTATGAAATTCTTAAGGGAGATTACTCTGCGTTTGTTAATTCATCAATGGTTGCACCTTTGGTTGTTGCATTTTTATCTGCCTTTCTAGTGGGGATTTTATCAATAAAACTCATGTTGGGAATAGTACAGAATGCAAAATATTATTGGTTTTCTATCTATTTAGTTGGCGTGGCAATTTTGGCTTTTTTCGTTGTTTAAGTTTATTAACTTTTGGAAATAATTCTTGAAAGGAGAATTATATGAGAAGGAAAACCATAAGTTTAGAAGAAGTGAAAAATAGAATTCGAGAATTAAAAGGTCAATATATTTCAATGGCAATAAATCGTGGACGAAAAAAGATTGATTATTTCAACGCAATAATTGATAACATTTATCCGAGCGTGTTCACAGTTAAAGTTAATGCAGTTAATCAGCTTGACACACAAACATTTTCATATTTTGATGTTTTATGTGGAGACGTGGAAATAGAAAAAATTCCAGGCGCATAGTAAACTTGTAGAAATTAGTTGTAATTTGTCGAAAATATTATATAATAGGACTTGTGCCAAAAATTGACAAAAGAAAAATTTTTCAAAAAATAATTTTTTCTTCTTTGTTGGTAACATCGTTTTTGTTGTTATCAATATTTTTTGTTGCTTGCACAAATGAAAATGATGATATGCAAATTAAAGTTGAGGCAGATGATTCATGTGCAAGGAAAGACCCAAATAAAACTGTAAAGCCAGATGTTATAATTAACGAAACTGATTTGTTTGAACCTGTTGAAGAAGAATCGGTTGCAGAAGAACCTGTTGAAGAAGAATCGCTTGCAGAAGAACCTGAGATAGAAGAACCTGAAAGTGCAGATTCAGAGATAAATGATGAAACTTTAGAAGAAAGTGAACAAATTTTGATTAAATCAATTGAACCTGAAATTGAAGAAGAGCTTGTTACACAAATAGAGAAAGAAATCTTGGAAATTTCTTTGGAGAAAGAAATGCCTTATAAATGTGGTCAATATTCAAACGGGTCATATGAAATATATGAGGCAAAAATCACTTCATGTCGAAATTTGTCATCAATGGATTTTTTTATTGAAAAATCTGATAATATAATTGTGTTGGAAGAAACAAAAAATGTTTCAAAGACGGAAAATGGAACTGAATTTTCATTCGGTTTTTATTTCACGCATTTAAGTGAAAATTTTTTGAAAGTTGGCTATTATGATGACTCTTATAATGTTTTGGGAGAAAGTGAGAAAATTCATTTTGAACTTGAAGAAATAGTGAATGAAGCTTATTCATTAGAATTGTCATCAAGCGACGAATTGGCAACCTATGACTTTGTCGCCGATGAAATTTTAGTGGATTTTTCAATAACACAAGCGATATATTTTGAGATAAAACTTTTGAAGAATGGAGAATATGTTGGGACATCAACTTTGGACGCGGAAATTTCAGATGTAACGTTTGGTGTGTTTTCAACGCCTATATATAACAGTTTGTATGTGAAACTCAAAAAAGTTGGTGAATTTAGTTTAATAATTTATGATTCAAAGTACAATATAAGTCGAACAGTAAATGTAATTGTCCGATAGTTTTTTTAAGGAGAATTTATGGATAACAAAACAATTTGTGCAATTTCAACACCGCTTGGAAACAGTGCGATTAATATTATTCGAATGAGTGGGAACAAAAGTTTGGAGATTATAAAGAAATTTTTTTCTTCAAAAAATCTTGATTATTCAAAAATTGAGCCAAGAAAAATGTATCTTGGAAATTTTACAAACGGAGATATATCTGAAAAATGTCTCATGGTTTTCTTTAAGGGGCCAAACTCTTTTACGGGGGAAGATATTGTTGAACTTCAGATACATGGTGGCGAATTTTTGGCAAAAGAGATATTGAATGTCCTATCAAAAGAATGTTCGCTTGCAAGTCCAGGCGAGTTTTCAAAACGAGCATTTTTCAATGGGAAAATGTCGCTAAGCGAAGCAGAAGGTCTAATAGATGTTATAAATGCAGAGAGTCAAGAAGAACTGAAAAGCGCATATTCTCTTTCAACTGGCAGATTTAATAGGCAAATATCTGATTTCCAAAATGATTTGACAAATGTTCTTGCCCAAATTGAAGTTGCTCTTGACTATCCTGAACATGACGAAGAACTAATAACTGTTGAAAATGCTAGAAATGTGTTGCGTAGCATTTCAGAAAAACTAGGAGAAATAATTCGAAACTCAAGTTGTGGACAAAAGATAAAATCGGGAGTGAATGTTGCAATTGTGGGAAGCCCAAACGTTGGAAAGTCAAGCCTTTTGAATGCGCTTTTGGGAAAAGAACGCGCAATTGTAAGTTCAACTGCTGGAACGACAAGAGACACGATTTCAGAGACAATTTTGTATAACGGAATAAAATTTAATTTGACAGACACTGCTGGAATTCGTGAAAATGGCGATGAGATTGAAAACATTGGAATAGAACGAGCAAAACGAGAAATTGAAGAAAGTGATGTTGTTTTGTTTGTGACTGACTTGTCAAGGAAAATTAACAAGGAAGAAAAGGACTTGCTTTTATCGTTAGATAAAGACAAAACAATAGTTGTCCAAAACAAGGCTGACATAGGAAATGAAGATGAAACTTTGGGCTATGAAACTGTAAGAATAAGCGCGCTCAAAGAAGAAAACTTGGAAGAGCTTTTGCAAAAAATCTATGAAAAAACTATTAAGGAAAAAATTGACACATCAAAAATTGTGTTGACAAATCTTCGCCATGTTAATATATTAAAAGAAGCAAAACAAATTTCCGATGAAACATTGGAAAAGCTTGATGTTTTAACTCTTGATGTTGTTGCATTTGAAATAAAAAGAATTTGGGAAACGCTTGGAAAAATTACGGGACAGACTGAAAATGAAAAAATCATAGACCAAATATTCTCAAAATTTTGTTTAGGGAAATAAAAATGAATAAGGAATTTGATTCTGTTGTTATAGGTGCTGGTCACGCAGGTGTTGAATCTGCGCTTGCGCTTGCTAGACTTGGCAAGCGTGTTTTGCTTACATGCTTAAATTTGGATTCTGTTGCCTTTCTCGCTTGCAACCCTTCAATTGGTGGCACGGCAAAAGGTCATCTTGTTTGTGAAATTGATGCTCTTGGTGGCGAGATGGGAATAAATGCTGATGAAACAGCAATACAGATGAGAATGTTGAATGAAGGGAAAGGCCCAGCAGTTCATAGTCTTCGTGCACAAGTCGATAAAATTAATTATCATACAAGAATGAAAAAAATCATAGAAGACTGTCCTAATATTTTTCTTAAGCAAGCAGAAGTTTGCGAAATATTGACAGAAAATGGAAAAGTTGTTGGAGTTAAAACAACTTTGGACGAAGTGTATAAATGTAAAACAATAGTTGTTTCAACAGGTGTATATTTGAAGAGTCGAATAATAATTGGGGAATATACTCAAGACAGTGGCCCAAATGGATTTGCAAGAGCAAATGGGCTTACAAAAAGTTTAATCGACCTTGGAATATCAATAAGACGTTTCAAGACGGGAACTCCTGCAAGACTTAACGGAAGAACAATAGATTTTGGCGAACTTGAAAAACAAATTGGTGAAGATAACATAGGATTTTCACCTCTTTCAAAAAACAAAACAAAAAATGTAGCATATTGCTACGAAACATACACAAATGAAAAGACGCATGAAGTAATCCGAAACAATTTATCTCGTGCGCCAATGTATAGTGGAGAAATAAAAGGCGTTGGACCTAGATATTGTCCGTCAATTGAAGATAAAATTGTGCGTTTCCCAAATCGTGAACGTCACCAAATTTTTCTTGAACCAGAATCTCTTTCAACAAATGAAATTTATGTCCAAGGCGTAAGTACATCGCTTCCGGCAGATGTTCAAAATGAAATGTATTCAACAATAAAAGGTTTGGAGAATGCAGAAATCATGAGAAATGCTTATGCCATAGAATATGATTGTATTGACAGCTTGGAACTTCAACCATCTTTAGAAAGTAAAAAAATATCAGGCTTGTTTTTTGCTGGACAGGTAAATGGAACAAGTGGCTATGAAGAGGCGGCGGCTCAAGGGTTAATTGCGGGTATAAATGCAAGCTTGAAACAAGATGGGAAAGACCCTTTGATACTAAAACGAAATGAAGCATATATTGGTGTTTTGATAGATGACCTTGTGACAAAAGGGACAAATGAACCTTACAGAATGATGACGAGCCGAGCGGAATTTCGCCTTGTTTTGCGCCAAGATAATGCCGACCGCCGACTGACAGAAATTGGAAGAAAGATAGGACTTGTGTCAGATGAGAGATGGGAACTGTATAAGAAAAAACTTGAGAAGTTTGAAAATATGAAACAAAAACTTCAAACACTTCTAAAATTAGATGACAAACTTGTAGATTTCTTAAAACGCAACAATGAAAGCGTTCCTGTAAATTCAATGAAAGCAATAGATTTGCTAAAACGAAATAATATAGATATTTTCAAGTTGAATGACGAATATGGCCTTTTTGATGAAAGTGAAAAATCTTTGCTTGAAACTTTGAACACTGAAGTAAAATATGAAGGCTATATAAAACAACAAAATGATGAAATAGAAAAATTGAAAAATCAAGAAGAAATAAAACTCCCAGAAGATATCGACTATTCGCAAATAAAAGGTTTGAGAATTGAGGCACAACAAAAGTTAAATAAAGTGCGTCCTTTAACGCTTGGCCATGCAACAAGAATTTCAGGAGTGTCTCCTGCTGACATAACTGTTTTGTCAATATATTTAAAAGCGAAAAAATGAAAGAGAAATTAGAAACTGCATTAAGTGAAAAAAATATTAATCTAAGTGAAGAGAAAATTGAACAACTTTTGAAGTTCAATTCTCTTTTGATGCAAGCAAATGAGAAATTTAATTTAACAAGGATAACAGACGAAGATGAAATCATAAGAAAACATTTTTTGGATTCGCTTATCTCAGTTGATATGCTACCAGAAAATGCAAAAGTTGTAGACATTGGTGCAGGTGGAGGGTTTCCGTCAATTCCTTTGAAAATTGCTCGTCCAGACATAAGTCTTACAATGATTGATAGTGTGGAAAAAAAGGTCAACTTTTTAAACTCAGTTTGTGCAAACTTAAATTTTGGAAAGGCAATTGCAATTCACGCAAGAATTGAAGATTTTGCTCAAACTGATGCTCGTGAAAGTTTTGATGTTTGTGTTGCAAGGGCTGTTGCATCGCTCCCAACTTTGCTAGAATATTCACTTCCCTTAATAAAAGAAAATGGAATGTTGATTGCATACAAGGGAAGCGGAGTCGAAGAAGAAATTAATCTTTCGAAAAATGCCTTAAAAATTTTAAATGGGCAAATTGAAAGAAAAATAGAATATTCGGTTGACGAAGGGCATAAAAATTATTTATTAATAATAAAAAAGAATGGGCGCACTCCAAAATTGTTCCCAAGGCGCAAAAATAAACCAAGAAAAGAACCTTTATAACAAAAAAACGCAAATTTCAGATTGCGTTTTTTATTATAATGTTATATTATATATAATATATTTTAGTATTATCTAAGGAGAAAGTGTATGGGAAAAATAATTGCATTTGCAAACCAAAAAGGTGGGGTTGGAAAAACTACAACATGCGTGAATGTTGCGGCTTATATTGCAGCAATGGGAAAGAAGGTTTTATTAATTGACCTTGACCCTCAAGGGAATGCTACAAGCGGTTTAGGAATTGAAAAAACTTCCCAAACAAAAACAATCTATAATGTAATTGATGGCGATGCGATAATAGATGAAGTTATTCTGCCAACTTATATTGACGGTTTTGAAATTATTCCTGCAACAGTCGACCTTGCAGGAGCGGAAATAGATTTAGTTCAAATGCCAAACAGAGAGTATGTAATTAAAAATAGGCTCATGAGAATTAAGGATAAATATGATTATATTCTTATTGACTGTCCTCCTTCTCTTGGGCTCTTGACGGTCAATGCATTAACATGTTCAAATTCAATAATAATCCCAATTCAATGTGAGTTCTATGCTCTTGAGGGTTTGACTCAACTTATGAATACAATAAAATTGGTAAAGAAACATCTTAATTCTGAAATAGATATTGAAGGCGTTGTTCTCACTATGAAAGATTCAAGAAGCAATTTGGTAACACAAGTTGGAAATGAAATACGTACATTCTTTGGCAAAAAAGTTTTTGACACAACAATTCCAAGAAATATACGTCTTGCCGAAGCTCCAAGTCATGGAACACCAATTGGGGTTTACGATGCTTCGTCTAAAGGAGCTAAAGCATATCTAGACCTAGCCGAAGAGATATTGAAGAGAAATAAAGAAAAATATACTAAGATTTCAACAAAAATAAAAGTAGGAGGAACAAATGATTAAGAAAGGTTTAGGAAAAGGGCTCAATGCCTTGCTTTCAATTTATGATGAAGAAGATAATGTTGCTGAAACAGAAGGTACAAAAGAAAATAGATCTCAAAATGGAATTGAAGGCGTAGACATAAATTTAATTTTTGCAAACCCAAATCAGCCAAGAAAAAATTTTGATGAAACAGCATTAAAAGAACTTGCAATGTCAATAAAGACACACGGAATAATTCAGCCAATAGTCTTAAACCGTGAAGAAGAAGGCAAATATATGATTATTGCCGGCGAAAGACGTTGGCGTGCAGCAAAAATGGCAGGCTTAACCCAAGTTCCGGCATTTATCAGAAATTACACACCTAAGCAAATCAAAGAAATTTCCATTATTGAAAATTTGCAACGTGAAGACCTTAATCCAATTGAAGCAGCAAAGGCAATAAAACAACTCATGGAAGAATATGATTTAACCCAAGAAGCAGTTGCTGACCGAATTGGCAAAAGTCGCCCTGCGATTGCAAATACATTAAGGTTGTTGTCTCTTCCTGTTGATGTTGTTGAATTGATAGAAAAAAATAAATTGTCTGCGGGACATGCAAGGTGTTTAATTGTTCTTCCAAATCCTTTGGACCAAACAAAAGTTGCATTAACTGCCGTAGAGAAAAAGCTTTCAGTTAGAGAATTGGAAAAACTTGTAAAGAATATTTTAAATCCAGCAAAGGAACGTCCTAAATCAGAACAAAGTTTAGAGCTCAAAGGCATGATAGATGACATGCAGAAAATATTTGCCACAAAAGTTTCTGCAATAGGAAATGATAACAAAGGAAGAATCTATATAGATTATTACAGTAAAGATGATTTAGATAGAATTGCTGAGTTAATACAGTTAATTAATAAAAAAACTTTAACATTAAGAGATTTGTCTTTAATAAACAAGAAATAAAATGTTTCACGTGAAACAATAAGAATAAAAATAAAAAATGTTTCACGTGAAACATTTTTTTAATATAATCACAGCAAAATGGCAAAAATCTTAATTCTAAGCGATTTTTGTTCCAATGAGTATTTACTCATTTTAAACAACAAAAATAGCTCTCGTTTAAGATTTTTTGACATAAAAATACCTCTTTTAGTTTGGTGTTTTTTGATAAAAATGATAGAATATTTTTGTTGTATTAAGAAAACATATTATAAGGAGAGTTATGAAAGAAAAACCTAAGTATGGAAAAATAATTTGGATCACTGTTTTGATTTTATTTGTGATATTGCTAATCTATATGGCATTTGCAGGAACAGGCTCATATGGAGAAAAGATTGATATACGAAGTTTTGAAAATATGATAGATTCAGATGAAGTCACAGATGTGTATTATTATAACGGGATTTATAGAATAAGAAAGAAAAATTCGCAGATACAAGAAGAAAATTTTCCAACTTATTCAGACTATTATTGTGAAGTTGCAACAACAGCTACAGTAACAGGTATAAAAGCAAAATTGGATGCAAAGCCAACTATATCATACACTGAAGAGCAAGTAAAAGAATCGTTTCTATCAACAATAATGCCATATCTAAGTCTTGCAATAATTTTAATAATTGGATATTTCCTATTGCGTGCAATTCTCAAGGGAAATGCAGGAACAATGTCGTTTGGAAAGAGTAAGGCAAGAACAAACGATAATGTAAAAGTTAGATTTGAAGATGTTGCAGGAGCGGACGAAGAAAAAGCTGAACTTCAAGAAGTTGTTGAATTTTTAAAAAATCCACAAAAGTTTACTGATTTGGGGGCAAGAATTCCAAAAGGTGTTTTGTTAGTTGGCCCTCCAGGAACTGGAAAAACTTTGTTAGCAAAAGCAGTTGCAGGAGAAAGTAATGTTCCATTTTTATCAATAAGCGGTTCAGATTTTGTTGAAATGTTTGTTGGTGTTGGAGCATCTCGTGTTAGAGATTTGTTTGAACAAGCAAAAAGGTCACGCCCTTGCATAATTTTCATTGATGAAATTGATGCAGTCGGAAGACAACGTGGAACTGGCCTTGGTGGCGGAAATGACGAAAGAGAGCAAACCTTGAATCAACTTCTTGTTGAGATGGACGGTTTTGAAGCAAACGAAGGAATTATTGTTCTTGCAGCAACAAACCGTAGTGATGTCCTTGACCCAGCTCTCCTAAGACCAGGCAGATTTGATAGACAAATTTATGTTCATGTACCTGATGTAAAAGGTAGAGAAGCAATAATTAAAATACACGCACGCAATAAACCTCTTGACGATGAAATAGACTTTCAAACATTGGCGCGTATTACAAGTGGATTTACTGGCGCAGACTTGGAGAACATGTTGAATGAAGCATCTATCTTAGCTGCTAGAGCGAATAGACCAAAGATTATTATGTCTGATTTAACAGAAGGAATTAATAAAGTTATAATGGGACCACAAAAGAAAAGTTTGTTGGTAACACCACGTGACAAGAAGATTACAACGTATCATGAAGCTGGACACGCAATTTTGGGGAAATTATTACCTAACTGCGATGAAGTCCAAGAAGTTTCAATCATTCCAAGAGGTATGGCAGCTGGCTACACTATGAGTAGACCTAGTGAAGACGATAACCATGTAACATATAAAAAATTAATTGACCAAATCTCGATGTGCATGGGTGGTCGTATTGCTGAAGAAATTGTCTTTGGGGATATTTCAACAGGAGCCCAAAACGATATTCAACAAGCAACTGAAATTGCAAGAAAGATGATAACCGAATGGGGCATGAGCAAAAAACTTGGATTCATAGGTTATGACACAACCAATCAACCTTTCTTAGGTCGTGATTATCAAAACCAATATAAATATAGTGAAGAAACTGCTGCAACTATTGATGAGGAAATCCGTGCGATTTTAAATCAGTGTTATGAAAGAGCAACTAAGATTTTAAAAGAAAATCGAAAACTCATGGATAATATGTCTGAAATCTTACTCTTAAAAGAAACAATCTACAAAGAGGAAGTTGACATGATTATGGAAGGGAAAAGTGTTGAAGAGATAGTTGCTGTCATGGACAAGAAAGCAGAACTTCGAAAAATTAAAGAAGAAAAAGGTAGACTTAATGGCGAGTTATCAAAAAAAATAAGTCAACTTGAAGAAAAATTAAAAACAGCTGAAATGCTTGTTAAGGCAGGCGTTGTCACAGAAGCGGAATTTGAACAACTTAAAAAAGCGAAAGAAGAACTTGAAAACAAGTTGAATGAAAAGGTTGAAAATGAGGCTACAAATAGTGAACAACCTGTTGGTGAAAATTTAACTTCTCAAGAAGAAAAAGTAGCAGATGAAAAAGAAAAGGTTGACACAAAAAAAGTTGACAAAACGTCAGAACCAAAATCAGAAAATTCTGATAAAAAATTGCCAAAGAAAACAACACAAACAAAAAATGTTTCCAAGAAGACAAAAAAAGATGAAAATTCTGATAAATAAAAAAGAGCATTAGATGCTCTTTTTTTATGCGCTGTGATATTCCCAAGTTCCAAGATTATTTATAAAATAATCGCCGTTCATGCCTTCAATATATTCGAGAGCATTTGGAATTTCTTGTTCGCCGTCTTGAACTGAATATACACCTGAGTCTGAATCATACAAAAGAACCTTTTTATGAACATTATGTTTACGGCGCATATAAACATTTATAGAACGGTCGCTTTGCATGTAAGCATTAACTTGACTGCCTTTGCCTATGTATAGAGTGTAGGTTGCAAGTCTTCCGTCAAAGAAATAAACCTCACCAAGGCTATTTGTTGCAACGTAGCATGGTTGTATTTCGCCAGCAGGAAGGTCTTCCCAATTCTTGACAAAGACAACACAATTTTCAACCCACATTCCAGTTACGTTCGAGCCGTTTAATTTCATTCTTTTAGTTTCAATCTTTGTTGCTGTTCCAACGCCATATGATAAATAACAGTCAAGTGTTGTGTTTGCCGAACCAACATTATGGTAATATAGCGATGTTGAAATTGGAGGGCCGACAGTGTATGAATATCCGTATGTACAGGCAATGTGTGTTGTTCCTGATGATGGATTTTGTTGACCAATATACAGTGTATTAGCGTTACTGTAATAATAGTAAAAACGTGGTGGCAAAATTGTTGATATTTCATATCTTTCAGTTGTTGAGTCATAAGAAATGTTAGGAACACACGTGTAACTAAACGGAAGAAATTTGTCATTATTTTGAGCTGTGGTTTTATCAATAACACTTTCAATGGTTGTGAATGTTGAACTAAGATTAACGCTCGTGACAGGAGCAATTAGATATTCGCCATAGTCTTTAACATTTCTAGTTATGTAATAATTATCTTTTGATAAAAAAACTTTAAAGTCATTGTTTCTTGTGAGTATGTTTACGTCTTTCCCAAAAATTGTAACTTCATAACTTGTGATTCCACTTGAACCTAATGTATAGTTGTCAGTCCCCGCGTTTACGAGTAACAAGAATGTGTTGTCTACTTTTGTTGGATAGAAGTCATATTCGAACTCAAAGGTTCTGTTTAATGTGCCTTCTGTAATCTCAAATTTTTCTTCATAAATTTTGCCTTTCGTAACATTAATTGTATTTAAACATATTCTTATATAGGCTGTTAGAGCAGTTGTTGAGTTGGAAATAAAAAACAAATCAGTTTTGATTTTTATTTTTGTTTTTACATAAGGCTTACATGTGAAAAAGATTCTATCGTGTCGAACGTTATTAATTCCCCATCGTTTGGTGTATGTTAACCAAGAATCGAAATCTTGTGTATCAAGTTCTGTTGATAGAGCATTAATTTTTTGTGATGTTGTTGTTAAGTTAGCATTTATTACATCAATTTCGTTAGATTCTATTTTTAATTTCTTACTCAGTGAATTGAGACGTTTTTCAAGTTCTTCAATTTTTATTTGTTGTTGTGAAAAAGTATCCATATAATCTCCTTTATTGGGAAATTATATTTTAGGTTTTGAAAGAAAATCAAGGAAGTATGTCAGAATATATTTCAAATTTTTGAAGAAAATATAATTATGATAACATTTATTTCATTTTTGATTGTGCTTTTTGGTAGTGTAAATTGGCTTAGTATAGGAATGTTGCAATATGATATTATCGCAGGTTTTTTTGGCACTCAATCAAACATTTTTAGTAGAATTATTTACATTTTGTTTGGTTTTGCGGCAATTTGGCTTATTATTTCTGCGATACGTCAAAAAGGAAAAATAAATATAGTTAAGGACCGACTTGACGTAAAGGAAATGGAAGAAAAAGAAGATGAGCTCGCAGAAAAATTCGGGCAAAAACAAAAAAAATAATGACCTTGAGCCATTATTTTTATTTTATACTTCTAAAATATTTTTTGCCTCTACAATTCCGTTTGTATAACACAGAGCTTTGTTAAATTGTTTTTGAACTATTAAGTCAGTTGCAAAAATTGCAAATTTTCTTGCCAAAATTCTGTCAATAACTGAAGGTTGACAACCACGTTGAACATATCCTATTCTGCAGGCACGTGTTTCAATGTCCAGTTCATTTTGAATTTCTTTTGCCAGTTTGAATATATCTAAGATATTTTCACGAATTATTATAGATGGTGATTCTTCGCCCTTTTCAATCGCTTCTTTGAGATTTGAAATTAAATTTTTAAAATTATAGTTAGATTTTTCAGTTATTAAACAAGTGGAGTCAGTTGCAAAAAAAGTGTCCGTCGCAATATCTGAGCAATGTCTTCCCATGACTTCGCAAATAAAAATTCTGTTTAGTGAAAGCATTGTCTGTTTTATTTTTTCAACAGCGTCAACAGCAGCATTAACAGCAGAATCGAATCCAAGTGTTCTTTGAGTGCATGAAAGGTCATTGTCGATTGTTGATGGAACAAATATAACATTAACGCCATTTTTAGAAAGTTCTTTTGCGCCTTTGAGAGTTCCTTCGCCACCAAGTATAATTAGAATTGAAATTTTGTTAACTTTTATGTTGTTAAGAGCTTTTTCCAATCCTTTTTTTGTCATAAACTCGCTACAACGTGAACTTTTTATTACAGAGCCACCAAGATGAGAACTGTTGGAAACAAAGGTTTTGTCAAGTTTAATAGTGTTGTTATCAACAAGTCCTTGATAGCCAAATTTGAAGGCTATAATTTTATCCTTATTATTAAGGCAAACAAATTTTGAAATAAAGGCATTCATTCCCGGTGCATCGCCACCACTCGTTAAAATTCCAATGTTCATTTTTTTCTCCTTATTTTACGATTACATCATTTTCGGACAACACTCCTAAAAGTTCTCCAAGAAGATATTGGTTTATTGAAACAAGTCTGTTCATCTTAAAGGCATTTCCACTTGTTGAAGATTTAACAATAACTTCGCTTTGACCAGGATATGTGCTAAGTATATTGACAATTGTGTTATATGCTTGGACATTTTCTACGTCAAATTTAAGATATAGTTTTTCTTTCTTCTCATCTTGAGTTTGAATTTTTTGGGTTTCTTTCCATGGTATGATTTCGTCAACTATAACCGTTGGTTTTTCGCCTTCGCGAAGATTAAGTTTCCCTTTAATTGTTGCCATTGAATCTTCAATTAAAAGATTTTTTAAATTACGATATGCATTTGGGAAAAAGGTTAGTTCAATTATTCCGTAAAGGTCTTCAAGTTTTGCAAATCCCATTTCGCGATTTCCATTTTTTGTGACGGTTTTTCTTATATCGGTTAAAATTCCGCCACAAACCACTTTCATGTCATTTTCCACGTTTCCTGTGTAAGTTGTTTCTTCCTTTTCTTCCGTCTCGTCCTCTTCAATTTCTGAATCTTCAACTTCAAGCATGCTTGAGTTAAGATTATAGTTTTTGAATTTATCTATATAGTTGTCAAGAGGGTGTCCAGAAAGATAGATACCAACAACTTCTTTTTCATATTTTAACATTGCTTCTTTTGAAAATTCTTTTATGTTAGGAATTTCAAGTTTATCTTCAAGATGTTGTTCTTGAACCCCAAACGAATCAAAAAGTGAAAATTGTCCAGAAAGTTGACTTTTATATTCTGAAGTTACTCTACTAACAGCATTTTCGTAGACATTCATAAGTTGGGAGCGGAAGAGCCCAAGGCAGTCGAAAGCCCCAGCAAGAATTAAACTTTCTAAGCAACGTTTGTTTCTTGCTTGTTGGTCAACACGCTTAATAAAATCCATAAAGTCTTTGAATTCTCCGTTTTTGTTTCGCTCTTCAATTATGTTGTCGATTACTGATATTCCAACATTTTTTATGGCAGCGAGTCCAAAACGTAAGTTCCCGTTTTCAACTGAGAAATATGTTTGACTTTTGTTAATGTCTGGTGGAAGAACTTTGAATCCTTCTTCTTTTACATATATAACATATTTTTTTATTTCATCAGAATTAGTTATACGATTATTTAAAACGGCGCAAAGGAATTCAATTTCGTGATAGCATTTTAGATAAGCAGTTTGATATGAAAGATAGGCATATGCTGCGGCATGGGATTTGTTGAATGCATACTGAGCAAAAGATTCCATCTCGCCAAAAATTTGTTCTGCAACTTCACGTGAAACACCAAGCTTGAGAGCTCCAGGGATAGATGCTCTTCCTGTTGGGTCTTCCCAACCTTCAATGAATTTTTTCTTTTCGGCAGGCATTTTTTCAACTTTTTTCTTTCCCATGATTCTTCGAACGTTGTCCGCCTGTCCCATGTTATATCCGCCCATAACTTGGAATATTTTCATAACTTGTTCTTGATAAACAATGCAACCATAAGTGACGTTTAAGATTGGCTCAAGACATGGGTGAGCATATACAATTTGGTCAGGATTTTGTTTGTTCTTTATGTATCGAGGAATAGAATCCATTGGCCCTGGACGATATAGCGAAACGCCAGCAATGATATCTTCCAAACAATCTGGTTTAAGGTCGCGCATGAACTTTTTCATTCCTTCACTTTCAAGTTGGAATATGGCCTCTGTTTTCCCAGAGCTTATCAAATCATAGACATTTTTGTCATCATAATCCATTGCATAGAAATCTATATCAATTCCCTTGTCTTCTTTGACATACTTGAGTGCTTTGTTTATATCTGTTAACGTTTTTAGGCCAAGGAAATCCATTTTCAAAAGTCCAAGTTGTTCAAGTTCAACCATGTTATATTGTGTTGAAATATCATCGCCACTTCGGGTTAAAGGAACAAATGTGTCAACACTTTCTGGCGCAATCAAGGTTCCACATGCATGCGTTGAAACGTTTCTTGGTGTTCCTTCAAGTTTAATTGCAAGGTCACAAACTCGCTTTATATTTGGGTCGCTGTCATATAAAGCACGAAGTTCAGGAATTATATATTTGTCATTTTCTTCTTTTCCAGTTGTCCCAAAATAATATTTTAAAACAGGAGGCTTTTTTATTCCAGCGGGAAGTTTTGTTGGAATGAGTTTTGCAATTTTGTCCGCTTCAGAATATGGCATGTTAAGTGTTCTCGCAACATCTCTAATTGCGTTTTTTGCTGCCATTGTTCCAAATGTCGCAATCAAGGCAACATGGTCATCACCATATTTCCTTTTAACATATTCTATAACTTCTTCACGTCGGTCATAATCGAAATCAACGTCAAAATCGGGCATTGAAACACGTTCTTTGTTAATAAATCTTTCAAAAACCAGAGAATATTTTAAAGGGTCAACAAGTGTTATTCCGCTTGCATAAGCAACCAAACTGCCGGCGCCTGAACCTCTTCCAGGTCCAACAGGTATTCCGCTTTTGCGTGCATAATTTATGTAATCCCAAACAATTAAGAAATATTCAACAAATCCTTGTGAGTTAATTACTTCAAGTTCCATTTCAGCACGAGACAAAATTTCAGGAGTTATTTCCTTGTATTTCTTTTTCAAGCCCTCAAAAGTGAGATGGCGGAGAAATTCATATGGAGTCATTCCATTTTCTGGTACATATTTAGGAATATAATTCTCAGTTGGTGGCATGACATATTTTGGGTCAATTCCAAGAATATCCCCATGCGCTTTAGAACGAATCAAAACATCACATTTGTCGGCAATTTCAAGAGTTGTTTCTAAGGCTTCTTCCATTCCTTCCATTGCCTTTTTCATCTCGTCATAATCTTTATAATAAAATTCGTCAGTTGAGAATTTCATTCTGTCTGGGTCATCAATTTTCTTTCCCATTTGGACGCACATAAGAACATCTTGCATCTCAGCATCTTCTTTTTCGATGTAGTGACAATCGTTTGTTGCAACAAGTTTAATCCCAAGTTTTTGTGAGAGTTTCTTAAGTTCACGATTTACAATTTGTTGTTCTTCAATTCCATGATTTTGTACTTCAAGATAAAAATCATCTCCGAACAAATCTTTGAACCACTTTGCCAATCTCTCAGCCTCTTCAAGTTGTCCAAGAAGAATTGCTTGTGGAATTGTGCCTGCCAAACAAGCACTCAAACAAATTAGTCCTTCATGATGAGCTTCAAGAGTCTTGAAATCTATTCTAGGTTTATAATAGAATCCGTCTTTGAATGCGATTGAATTTAAAAGAAGAAGATTTTTGTATCCTTGATTATTTTTTGCAATCAAAATTTGGTGATATGCCTTATGTTTTCCAACTTTGTTTGTTAAATCATCACAAATATAAAATTCCGTTCCAATAATAGGTTTAATGCCATTTGCCAAACATCCAGAATAAAACTGAAGAGCACCATACATATTTCCGTGGTCTGTTATGGCAACAGCAGGCCACTCGCGTTCTTTTGTGACCTCAATTAATTTTTTTATTCGTGCCGCCCCGTCTAGCAGACTATATTCAGTGTGATTGTGAAGGTGTACAAATTTTTCCATAAGTCAATTTTACACCCTTTAAAATGTTTTGCCAAGAGAAAATTTACAATTTGTCTGCCATGGCAACAATTTTTCTCAATCGATGGTTAAGCCCACTTTTTGTCAAGTTCATGTTGCTCAATTTCAAAAGAGTTGTCAAAGGTTCTTCTGGATTAGCCAATCTCATAAGAGCAATTTCTTCAAGGTCTGGTGGAAGATTTTCAATTCCAATTTTTTCATCAATTTTTTTAATGGCCTCAAGTTGCTTCATGCTTGCATCAACAGTTTTTGAGATGTTTCCGCTTAGACAATTTGTTTGACGATTTATTTTATTTCTGAAATCGCGTTTTGCCATTTCACCTTGCAGTGTGACAACAGCACCGCTTGCGCCAACAAGTGCAAGAAGATTGCAGACTTGTTCAGCATCTTTCAAATATAAAACAAAGTTGTTTTTTCTAGATATAATTTTTGCAAAAATATCAAATTGTGCAAGTATATGAGAAAATTCTCTGAGCAAAAGAGAACTCTTTGAAGAAAATTCAAAATGATAACCACTCGAAGTTTTTTCGTTTGCTTTTTGGCTTATTTTTATGCTAGAAGTTCCACAACCCAAAAACATTCCCTTTGAAAAATTTTTAATATTCTCCTGAGTTTTTGTTGACAAGGCAACGTTTTCTTCAAGTGAATTATTTTCATTTAATCCAAATTTATTAAAAAGTTGTTGCAATATTTCTTTTTTAAATATAATTTTGTAAAAAGTTTTTTTGCTTATCTTGAAACCTTCAGTTTCAATTATATCATCTTGTGAAATTTCAATTTCATAGAATTTGCAAAGCCTAATTGTATTTTTCTTTACATATGCAAAAAGTTCTTCTATATCTGTTGTTATTTCCACGTTTCCGTTTTCATCGTAACTTCCAGAAGAAACAAAAAGCGCAAACAAAAATGGAACGTCAAATTTTGCGTCCTGAGATATTATTTCAAGTTTTGTGCTTTTTGAAAATGAATCCATTATTTCTTCCTATTAAATTCTGGGAGTTTGTCCAAGTTGACAATAAGTTCATGTGGAATGTTAAGTCTGGTAATCAAATTTATTGCATTGTTAACTTCACCAACACGGTCTTTGCTGTGGGCATCGGAATTTATTATAAATTTGACTTTCGCTTTTGCCATTTCAAGCATTTCTTGGTCAGTGAAACAAATTCTCTTTCCGTTAAGTTCAATAAGTGTTCCATGTTTTTTTGCTTCAAGGGCAACTTTCATTGTGTTAACTTTCATGCCATAGTTCAAATGTGTTAAAACATCAATTTTATATTTATTTAGTGCATTAAGATAAACTTGTGTGTTTTTTTCAATTTTCTTTTTTGAAACTGGAATTACTCTTGAAATTATATTTCTCCAAAAAAGCCCAAATTGTTCTCTTACACTTTTTGCCTTTACAAAATTGTGATGACCAACAAGAAGTATATCAAGTTTGGAAAGTTCTTCATCTGTTAAATCTATGGTTCCATCATATGAAATGAAATTTGCTTCCACGCCGAGCAAAACTTTTACGCCTGTCGCTTTTTCTGCTTCAACGCAATCTTTTTTTATTTCATCTAATTTGCCTTTTTTAATTCCATATAGTTTGTGGTTAAAACCATGGTCTGTGATAGCAATTGTTTTTATGCCTTTTTGCTTTGCAACAGTAGCATTTTCAAGAACTGTTCCAGTTCCATGACTATATGGAGTGTGGGTGTGAAAATCGCCTAAGACAACCATTTTGTGTCTCCTTTTAATAAAATTATTTCTTCTTCAAGTTTAAAACCTGTTTCTCTTTTTATTTTGTTTTTTACTTTCTTAATCAGTTTTTTAACATCTTTTTGTGTTGCGGAGTTTTTGTTAACAATAAATCCCGCATGTTTTGTACTTATCTCTGCACTTCCTATTTTAACACCTTTTAGACCCAGTTTGTCAATAATTTTTGCAGGGAAAAAAGTTTTACCATTTTTTTCAATTCTTTTGAACACGCTTCCGGCAGATTTTTCGCCATATGGTTGAGTTGTTTTTCGTTTTTCAAGAAATTCTTTTTGCTTTTTTTCAATTTCTTCTTTCCTGCCTTTTGAAAGAGTTAACTCAACAAAAAGGATAACGTATTTTTTTTGTTTGAATGTGCTGTTGCGATAAGAAAAAGTGAAATTTTTGGTCCAATAAATTTTTTCTCCGTCAAATATTTTTACCCTTGTAACATAATTCCCAATTTCGTCACCGAACGCTCCTGCGTTCATAAAGACAGCGCCTCCAACACTTCCTGGAATTCCAAAAGTAAATTCAAGTCCAGAAAGTTCATTGTCTTTCAAAAAATTGTTAAGGGCAAAAAGATTTGTGCTTGCTCCGGCAACGACTTTGTTATTTTTGACTTTTATTGTTGAAAAACTTTTCCCAAGTTTAATTATTGTTCCTTTGTAGAGTTTGTCTGGGAAAACTATATTTGTTCCATTTCCAACTATGTAAAACAATTTTGTGTACTTTGCAATTTCTTTGATAGTTTTTGCTTTATTGGCAACAACAAGATATTTTGTTTTTCCGCCAATGCCAAAAGAATTGAGTTGTTTTAAATCCACACAATATTGAACTGTTTCGCCATTTTTATTTAAATCTGATAAAAATCTTTCATATTTCATTGTAAATTATATGAAAGAAAATTTTATATGTTTAATACTTCTTTATAAATAACACTTTTTGAAACGCCTTTTTCTTTTGCGACTTTTTTTATAGCGTCATTTTTTGAAAAACCAAGATTTATAAAAAATTTTACATGTTCAGGAATTGACATTTCATTTTCGCTGTTAGATTTTTCAGCTTTGGAAACCACCATGACAAATTCGCCTTTTGGGTCAATATATTTTCCGTCGCCTTCCTTTTCAAAACATAATTTATCGCCAAGATTGAAATTATAAACTGTTTCATGAATTTTTGTTATTTCTTTTACTAATGAAACCTTTCTATTCCCGAAAAACGAATAGATATCAGATATGTCTTTTTCGAGATTATGAGGCGCGATGTAAAAAATCGTTGTTGCGTCAATGAGCGAAAGTTCCGCAAGTGCTTTTTTTCTGTCTACATTTTTTTCAGGGAGAAACCCGTAGAAAAAGAAAGATGATGCGTCAAGTCCGCTTAAAACAAGAGCGCAAAGTCCGGCATTTGCACCTGGGATTATTGTAAAATTAATGTTTCGTTCACGAAGTGTTTTTGTTAAATTATTGCCTGGGTCAGAGATAACTGGCATGCCAGCATCGGATATTATTGCAATGTTTTTTCCGTTTTCATTTTCCCTAATAATCTTCTCAGACATTTCATTCTCATTAAATTTGTGAAATGAAAAAAGTTTTGGCTTAATGTCAAATTTCGATAATAATTTCATGCTTGTTCTTGTGTCTTCACATGCTATTATATCTGCATTTTTAAGAATGTTTAGAGCACGAAGAGTTATGTCTTCCAAATTTCCGATTGGTGTAGCAACAAAATAAATCATGTTCTTATAATAAGATTATTGGATTTTTTTGTCAACAAAAGTATTAATTATTTTTAATTGTTAAGAATTGATAAAGATTTATGCCAAATGCCGTTTCCGTGTTATTGAATGCTTTGTATAGTTTTGTTGCGTTATTTATTGTAACAAAATTTCTTGGCAAGAAACAAATTGCACAATTGAGTTTCACTGACTATGTTGTTGGAATTTCAATTGGTTCCATTGCTGCAGAATGGTCAACAGATGTTGTTAATCCATGGTACTATTATGTAATTGCAATTGGATTTTATTTTTTAATAAGTTATTTGATAACGATTTTGGAAAGGACAACTCTTCCATTGAAAAGATTTTTACGTGGCAAGCCTATTATAATTATCTCTAATGGAAAGATAATTTACAAACAACTTAAGAAATCCAAACTTGATGTAAATGACCTTATAAGTCTTTGTAGGGAAAAAGGTATTTTTAATCTCAGTGATGTTGCATTTGCAATTTTTGAAACAAATGGAGAACTTAGTGTGCTTCCCGTTTCAGAGAAAAAGCCAACAGTTGTTGGAGATTTTAATATTTCAGTTCCAAAAGTAAGTTTACAAAAATTTGTTATAAATGATGGAACAGTTGACAAAAACTATTTGAATGAACTTGGGAAAGATGAAAAATGGCTGTTTGAGAATTTAAATATAAAAAAGAAAAAAGACTTAAAAAACATTCTTGTTGCATTTTACGATTCCAAAACAAAAAAATTTGATGTTCATTATAAAAAGCAAAAACAACTTGATTTAGGAAAGGGAAATTGATATAATTCACTCTATGAGAGTTGTGAATTTATCTTCTGGAAGCGAAGGAAATTTGACATATGTTGAAAGCGAGCAATCAAAAATATTGGTTGACGCAGGTCTTTCATGTAAAGAAATTGAACTTCGTTTGTCGCTTCTTAACGTGAAGGGAGATGAAATTGATGCAATTTTAATTTCTCATGAACATTCAGATCATATAAAAGGTGTTGATGTTTTTGCTAGCAAATATAAAACAAACGTCTATTGTCACGTTGATGGCTGGGGTGCTCTTTCAAAAAAACTCTTTAAAGTTCAAGATTCACAAAAACGATTGTTTACGAATGCGCCGTTCCAAATAAAAGACATGGCTGTTGTTGCGTTCAAAGTGCCTCATGATTCAGTTTGTTGTGTGGGATATAATATTGAATCGCAGGGAAAACGTGTTTCAATTTGCACGGATTTAGGAGTTGTGTCAGAGAACACTCTAAAAAATTTATATGGAAGTCAACTTGTATATTTGGAGTCAAATCACGATGTAAATATGCTTCAAAACAATATCCATTATCCAGCAAGTTTAAAGCAAAGAATTTTGTCTTCAAGGGGACATTTGTCAAATGTTGCAAGTGCCAACGCAATCTCGAAACTTGCAAAACAGGGGACAAGGCAAGTTGTTTTGTCTCACCTTTCTAAAGAAAATAACAATCCAATTCTTGCATATGAAACAATTAAGGAAATTTTGAAAGAAAATGGAATTTTTGTTGGACAGGACATAAATGTTGATGTAGCGTCAACTATGCCAGGAAAAATTTACAAAATTTCATAAAAAAAGATTAGGTAAACCTAATCTTCTAACAAACTTTATCAACAAGCCATGTTATAAATTGTTTATTGCTTGGAATTGGACCTGCTCCACAAAGAACACCACGTCCACTTATTTCATCAAATAATATTTTGTTTTTATTTCTTCGAGAGGCAATTGTGATTGCGTTTCGAATGTTTCTTTCAACATTATTAACTTGTGTATTATATTTCATCGCTATCTTAGGATAAAGTTTTTTGTTAAAAGATTGAAGCATTCTTTTATCTGATATAATATCGATAACAAGTTCACGTATATATTCATATCCTAAATATTTTGTTGTAATTCCCAAATCTGAAAGCATTTTTGTTGTTTTGTCTTTGATTTCTTCAATTCGCTCACTCGGTAAAGGTTTTGCGGATTTTTCTTCAACAGAGGACATAATCTCGACTATTTTTTCTGTAAAGTTTCTCTTATCAACAACTGCGACGTTTGCCCCTTCATATTCAATATCTTTTTCCGGGTTAGGTGATAATAAAACTATTTTTGGCATATAAAAAAGTTTTGTATTTATGAAATCATTATAAGTAGATACTGGAAAGTTTATATTTTCCAAATCAAAGAATAGAATTTCTGGATTTGAATCAATTATGTTGTGTAAAACTTCAGGGAAGTTTAAACAATAGGTTAAATTAACCTTGTTTTCTCTGCAAACATATCTAATTCCATCTGCTAGAGAATAATCTTTTTTTGAAAATAAAATTGCATTTTTTGTCATTTTTTTAACTCCTTTTTTTTGTCACGAGTATTATGTTAACACTTTTTTTGAAAAAAACAAACTATATTGTAAAAAAATAACCTTATTTGTAAAGAAATTGACGCATTTTTTATAAAATGTCGAAATATGTTGAAAATTAAGGGAGTTTTTATCATGCTTTTTAAAACATTTGCGACTATTTGATAAGTGTGATATTATATTTTTTGTGGAAAATATTGTTAAAAACAAAAAACTTGTTCATGCTTATTTGTTCTTGTCTCCTGACGAATTGAACAATTTTTATCATGCGCTAACCTTTGCCAGCGAGATTTTATGCGAAAAAAATGAAATTTGTGGAGAATGTGGTGATTGCAAAAAAATTTTTGCAAAAACAAACCCTGATTTATTAATTTTTCCAAGTGGCAAAAATATAGTTGTCGATGACGCAGAAACAATTGTTGAAAAATCTTATGAAACTCCTATGAACGGAAGAGTTAAAGTTTTTATATTAAAAAATATTGACACTGCGACAACTCAAGCTCAAAATAAAATCTTAAAAACTTTGGAAGAGCCTGAAAGCCATTCAATTTTTTTGCTTACAGCAACAAACGAAAACAAAGTTCTTCAAACTATTATATCACGCACCCAAAAGGAACATTTGAGTCCAATGGTGCAAGATGAACTTGAAAAGTTTATCTCAAATCCACCGAAACTTTTCAGAGAATACTTTGATTTTAATAAGAAATTTTTGGCAAATGAAATTGAAACTGCTGTGAAATATGGCGAAGGGTGGCTTGGCAAAACAATAGAAGCACTTTCTTCAAATACACTTTTGGATAAATTAAAACTGGCAGATGAAATAGTGTCAAATTTTTCTTCAAGTAAAGATTTTTCAAAATATTCTGCGAAAGTTGTAGTGTATAGAGATGAACTGAGAAGTTTCTTAGAAATTTTGGAAAGTGTTCTAAGACAAAAGCTGATTGTGTCACCTTTAGAAAAAAGCCTTGCTTATGGTGAAATAATTGAACACATCAACAATGCATATTTGGAAATTGAAAGAAATGTTTCAATAAATTTAATTATAGATAATTTATTAATGAAAATATTAGAAATAAAGTATAATAATAACTTAATATAAGGAGTAATATGAAATTAGTTAAAGTCGTTTTAGATGGGAGCCCTGTAAATTATTTAACAGAGATTGAAAAAGGTGAAAATCTTGAAAGCGGAGTGTATATAATTGTTGAAACTTCTCGCGGTCTTGAATTGGCAAAGACAATTTGCAATTCTTTTGAAGATGAAAGTAGTCACGATGTTTCCTTCAAAGAAGAAGCAATTAAGGAAGAAGAAAAAGAAAACTTTAAGTTTGTTAAATTGGCAACAAAAAAAGAGATTGAAACAAATAACGAAAACAAGGATTTTGCTGAGAAAGTAAAACAAGAAACAAAAAAGCTCATAAAAAAATATGACCTTGAAATGAAAATAAGTGATATTAAGGTCACTCTTGATAAGAGCAAGGTTTCAATTTTTTTCACGTCTGAAAACAGAGTGGATTTTAGAGACCTTGTGAAAGACCTTGCCGGAATTTTCAAAACAAGAATTGAACTACGACAAATTGGCTCAAGAGATGAAACTCGTGCCATGGGAGGTTTTGGACCTTGCGGAAAAGAATGTTGTTGCAAACAATTTTTGAATGATTTTGAGCATGTTTCAATAAAAATGGCGAAAAATCAAAACCTTTCTCTCAATCCTCAAAAAATAAGTGGACTTTGTGGGAGACTTTTATGTTGTCTTGGTTATGAAAATGAACATTATGCGGAAACAAACAAGTTAATGCCGAAAATTAATAGTATTGTCCAAACACCAAATGGACTTGGCAAAGTGGTTTATAATGATTTGTTAAAACGAGTTGTTCAAGTTAAACTTGGAGATGAAACAAGTTATGAAATAAAAAATTTTGATTTGTCAGAAATTAAACAAACTAAGGAGAATAATGAACCTAAAGGAAAATGAAAGACTTGATGACCTTCAAGTTGGCGGATTAAAAATAATTCAAGATAAAACGAAATATTGTTTCACAAGCGATTCAGCCATTCTTGCAAATTTTGTTTCTGCCAAGAGAACTGACAAAGTTTGCGAAATAGGCACCGGAACGGGAGTGATTTCTATTTTGCTTACTATAAAACAAAATCCAGAAAAAATATATGCTTTTGAAGTTCAAAAAGAAACGGCAGAGCTTGCACAAAGAAACGTAGAGTTAAATTTGTTAAATGAAAAAATTGAAATAATTAATGCACCGATTCAAGATTTTGAAAAATTCGTAAAAAGAGAAAGTTTCGATGTCGTTGTATCAAATCCACCATATAGAAAAGTTAATCAAAAAAGTTTAGTTTCAATTCGTGAAGAAGAAGCAATATCAAAACATGAAGTCATGTTAACTCTTGATGAACTTGTTTTGTGTGCGAAGAATTTGTTGAAATTTGGCGGGAAATTTTTCCTTGTTTATGACGCAACGCGAACTGCCGAACTGATTTATAAATTGAAACAAAACAATTTGGAACCCAAAACGATGTTTTTCACTTCGCCGTCTCCGACAAAAAATCCTGTGCTGGTCTTGATTGAGGCGGTTAAAGGTGGGAAAGAACAGGTTAATGTTCTTCCAACACTTATAACAAATGACAAAGATGGAAATTATATATATACTATTCAAAATCTCTATAGAAAAATTTAGTATTGACTCTTTTGCACTTTGCTGATATCATAAGGTTAATACAAGGGAGGAAGTATATGACATTTATAGATAGGATTAAATCATCGGGGAAGGATTTCAATACATTTAAATCCAAAATTCAAGAAAAATTTTATGATGGATTTCATGTACATGTTGAAATAAAAAATGGCTTGCCATACATCGAAGTTTCATCAACTTGCAGATTTAAAATTTTTGATTTCCATGTGGAAATGTCAAATTTGAGAGATGAAAATTTAACAAATGATTATGAAAAGAAATGTTCAGAAATTTTAAGTTTAATCTTTGAAGATTATGCAGAAAAGAAAGAACAATATGATGCAAAGAAAAAAGAAGCAGAAAAACTTGACCAAGAGACTTATAAAAAATTTTACAAAAAGTTTGATTCATTCAATGAAGAGAATAAAAACAAATGCAAAGAAATGCTTAACGAATATGTTTCTACAAGGCTTGCAAAAGGACTTGAAATTGGCGAAATTATAATTGACGAAAGCGGAATTAATATTCCTGTTTCAAGTGGTTCTTTTTGCAATTCTGGAGCTTTTAGCACTGCATTTACAACAAAGGCAGTAAAACACATTTTCAGAGGCGCTCAACCAGAACAATTTTGCAAGGAAGCGGTTCATGAACTTTATAAAAAAGTTATTGGAAACGATTATATTGACGCGCTAAAGGAATATAATGATTGTAAGAAGACTCTTTTAGAAATGGAAGGAAACGCAAAAAAGGGGGAATTATGCGAACAAGAAAATCTGATATAAAAGAATGTTACAAAAGCGGAGATTTTGTAAGGAAACTTGATATTGAAGAAATCCCATATAATTTCAGTATCCCAGGTTATTATCCAACATCTTGTGACAAATTGGAAAGCAATGATAATGCTTTTATTAAAATTAGAATAAACAAACATGGTGAACATTCAATACATACATTATTCTTTGGAGATTTTAATCTCGTTCATGAAGACTTTTTTGCAACAAAAAATCGCAATATCTTAAACACTGCTTGGCAAAATTTTATGGCAAATAAGTTTGGTGAAAAATATAAAAATGAACTGAAAAAATTCAAAGAAGAAAACAAAGATTTTCAACTTTAAAAATTATTGTAGAAATAAAATGCAAATGCTTGCATTTTATTTTTTTATGTGATATATTCTTTTTCGTCAGTTCATTGACAAATAATCACTCGCGACCTATTCGCAGGCCGTTGCCAAGTTGACTCTCATAATTTGGTTGTTTGCGGAGTAAAAGACGGCGCGGGGAAGACTAAAAACAAGGAGGAAAAAATAAATGTCAGTTATTTCAATGAAACAACTTCTAGAAGCGGGCGTTCATTTTGGTCACCAAACACGTAAATGGAATCCAAAAATGAAAAAATACATTTTCACCGCACGAAATGATATTCATATCCTTAATCTAGAGCAAACTTCAGACCTTATCGACAAAGCATATCTTTTTGTTAGAGATGTTGTTGCATCAGGTAAAAACGTTCTTTTCGTAGGAACAAAGAAACAAGCTTCTGAAGCGATAAAAGAAGAAGCAGAAAGATGCGGAATGTTTTATGTTAATTCAAGATGGCTTGGTGGCTGTTTGACTAACTTCAAAACTATGAGAGCAAGAATCGATAGACTCAATAAATTAAACCAAATGGAAAAAGTTGGGGAATTCGATTTGTTGCCTAAAAAAGAAGTTGCAATTTTAAAAGCAGAGAGAGACAAATTGGAATTAAATCTTGGCGGTGTTAAAGAAATGAGAGAAATGCCAGGCGTAATTTTCGTTGTTGACCCTTCAAAAGAACATATTTGTGTTCGTGAAGCTATTAAAATGCACATACCACTTGTTGGACTTGTTGACACCAACTGTGACCCATCAGGAATTGATTATGTAATTCCAGGAAATGATGATGCAATTCGTTCAGTTAAATTAATTGCTTCTGCTATAGCAGATGCTGTTATAGAAGCAAGAGAAGGTGTTTCTTTCAAAGAGGAAAACCAAGATGATGAACCTGTTGACATGGCAGCTGCTCTTTCAGAAGTAAAGCCAACAGTTGAAGATGCTGAACCAGTTGTTGAAGAAGAAACACACAAAAAACCTAGAGCAAAAAAGGTTAAAGAAGTTTCTGAAACTGAAGAAGTGAAAGAAGAAACAGAAGAAAAGGTTGAAAAACCAAAAAGAGCTTCAAAAAAAGCAGTTAAAACAGAGGAGGAATAATTCATGTTTACAGCGCAAGATGTTTCAAAACTTAGAGCAACAACAGGTGCAGGAATGATGGACTGCAAAAAAGCATTAACTGAAACAAATGGAAATTTTGACGAAGCAATCAAATATCTTCGCGAAAAAGGAATGGCTGCTGCAGCAAAAAAGGCAGACAGAATTGCCGCTGAAGGTGTTGTTGGTTCATATATCCATATGGGTGGAAAAATTGGTGTTTTGGTTGAAGTTAACTGTGAAACAGACTTTGTTGCAAAAAGTGATGCTTTCCAAAATTTAGTGAAAGACATTGCAATGCAAATTGCTGCAGCAAAACCTTTATATGTCAGAGAAGATGAAGTTCCAACTGATGCGCTTGAAGCAGAAAAAGAAATTTTGAAAGCACAAGCTTTGAATGAAGGAAAACCAGAAGCAGTTGTTGAAAAGATGGTTGAAGGTAGAATTAAGAAATATTACAAAGATGTTTGCCTTATGGACCAAGATTTTGTAAAAGACAGCAGTAAAACAATTACTCAAATTGTGAATGAAGCAATTTTGGCTATTGGTGAAAAAATTTCAATCAGAAGATTTACTCGTTATGAAATGGGCGAAGGTCTTGAAAAACGTGTTGACAACTTGGCAGAAGAAGTTGCAAAAATGAGTAAATAGATTAACACTTTTAAACAAAACTTCACTTTCGAAGTTTTGTTTTTTTAGAAAAATAATTTGATTTAGTAAACAATTATGTTATAATACCGCAGTACTTAAAATATAAGGAGAACAGAATGAGTTACACAATAAGAAAAAAAGAAAATAATCAACTTGAAGTTGAAATTAAAATCTCCCAAGAAAAATGGGAAGAAAGTATCCAAAAATCATACGAAGAAACAAAAAACAAATACACTGTGCAAGGTTTTAGAAAAGGAAAAGCTCCAAGAAAAGTTATTGAAAAACAATATGGAGAGGGAGTGTTCTTGGACTATGCACTTGAAATTGCATTTTCAGAAGAATACAACGATTTCTTGGATAAAAATCTAGATATTGAACCTATTGCTCAACCAGATGTAAAAATTGAAAAATTTGAAAAAGAAGGAATTGTCCTTGTTGCAACAACACCTTTGATGCCTGAAGTAAAACTTGGTGCATATAAGGGAATTACTGTTGAAAAGAGCAAAGACAAAGTTAAAAAATCCGACGTAGAAGAAGAACTTAAAAAAATTGCTGAACGTCAAGCAAGATTTGTTGAAACAGATGGAGAAGCAAAACTTGGTGATTATGCAACTATAGATTTTGTTGGAAGCGTTGATGGCAAAATTTTTGATGGCGGAACAGCTCAAGGATATCGTCTCGAACTTGGCTCACATAGTTTTATAGATAATTTTGAAGACCAAGTTGTTGGAATGAAAGTTGGCGATGAAAAAGATGTTAATGTAACGTTCCCAGAAAACTACCATGAAAAATCTCTTGCGGGAAAGCCTGCAATTTTCAAAGTTACTGTTCAAAAAGTTGAAAGAAAAGAAATTCCAGAAATAAATGATGAATTTGCATCTAATGTGAGTGAGTTTGAAACTTTGGAAGATTATAAAGCAGACATTGAAAAACGTTTGAAAGAAAAACTTGAAAATGAAAAAGAACGCAAAGTTGAAAATGATTTGATTGAGGAAATTGTCAAAACCAGTGAAGTTGAAATTCCAAAAATTTTGATTGACAAACAACTTGACATGTTTATGAGAGATTTGGAAATGAGACTTTCTTATCAAGGAATCAAATTGGACGAATATTTGACATATTTGGGCAAAACAGTTGACGAAGTTAGAAAAGAACGTGAAGACCAAGCAAAAGAAACTGTTAAAACAAGACTTGTTCTTGAAGAACTTGTAAAAAAAGAAAACATGATTGTTACTGAAAACGAACTTGATGAAGTTTTGAAAGAAACAGCAGAAAAATACAAAAAGAGCGTTGAAGATTACAAGAAATCTTTGGATAACAGAACCATTGCCTATTTCCAAAACGACATTTTAATGAAAAAACTCCTAGATTTCTTAAAAACAAACAACAATATAATTTAATTAATAAGTAAAAATAATATTGAGGTGAAAAATGTTAGTTCCAATGGTTGTTGACCAAACAGCGAATGGTGAAAGGTCTTATGATATATATTCTCGTTTGCTTGAAGACAGGATTATATTTTTGACAGGTGAAATAAATGATGCAGTTGCGAATAACGTAGTTGCCCAACTTATTTATCTTGAAGGCAAAAATCCTGATAAAGACATTTGTTTATATATAAATAGTCCAGGTGGAAGCGTTTCAGCAGGAATGGCAATATATGACACAATGAATTACATTAAATGCGATGTGTCAACAATTTGTATCGGACTTGCTGCTTCAATGGGGGCATTTTTGCTTTCCAGCGGAGCGAAGGGGAAACGCTTTGCTCTACCTAATGCAGAAATTATGATTCATCAACCACTTGGTGGGGCTCAAGGACAAGCAAGTGATATCCAAATTCAGGCAAAACAAATACAAAAAATCAAAGCAAAAATAAATAGTATTATTTCACAACAAACTGGAAAACCACTTGACCAAGTTGAAAGAGATACAGACAGAGATTATTATATGAGCGCAGAAGAAGCGTTCCAATATGGATTAATCGACAAAGTTATTGAAAAAAGACAAAAGAAAAATTAATGTTCTTGGTTAAAATTTATTTATTAACGTAATAATATGGAGTATATGGAAAAAGATATTTATAAATGTTCATTTTGTGACAAACCTGAAGGCCCAAATAGGCAACTTATTGGAAATCCTGAAGGGGACAGTTTTATCTGCGAAGAATGCATTTCTCTTTGCAGAGACCTTTTGCACGGGAAACCAAAGTTACAAGATAAAGAATTAAAATTATTAACTCCAAAAGAAATAAAAGAAAAACTAGATGAATATATTGTTGGCCAAGATGAAGCGAAACGTGCTTTGTCGGTCGCGGTTTATAATCATTATAAACGAATAAATTATAATCTTGTTCATGCGGGGCGAAACACAGCAGATAAAGATGAAATTGAACTTGAAAAAAGTAACATTTTGATGGTTGGTCCAACAGGTTCAGGAAAAACTCTTTTGGCAAAAACACTTGCAAGAATTTTAAATGTTCCATTTGCATCTTGCGACGCAACAACTTTAACTGAAGCGGGTTATGTCGGAGATGATGTTGAGAATATCCTTTTAAAATTAATTCAGAATGCAAATTATGATATTGCTCAAGCAGAACGTGGAATTATTTATGTTGATGAAATTGATAAACTTGCAAAGAAAAGCCAAAATGTTTCAATAACGCGTGATGTTTCGGGTGAAGGTGTCCAGCAGGCGCTTTTGAAAATTGTTGAGAGCACCATTGCGTCCGTTCCTCCACAAGGCGGAAGGAAGCATCCTCAGCAAGAGATGATTCAAATTGACACAACAAACATTTTGTTTATTTGCGGTGGGGCGTTTGTTGGATTAGACAAGATTGTTGAAGGAAGAATGAATAGTTCAAGTTTGGGGTTTAATGCTGACATAAAAACCAAAGTTGAGCGCGAGAAAATAAACATTTTGAAACAAGTTCAACCAGCAGATTTAGTAAAATTTGGATTAATCCCAGAACTTGTTGGAAGACTTCCAGTTTATGTTTCATTAGATGAACTTGATGAAAATGCTTTTGTAAAAATTTTAACAGAACCAAAAAATGCGCTTGTTAAACAATATACAAAACTGTTTAATATGGACGGAATTGAACTTCAGTTCACTGAAGATGCTGTTAGAGCAGTTGCAAAAAAAGCAAAAGAACTTAAAACTGGTGCAAGAGGGCTCAGGGCTATAGTTGAAGAGAGCATGAAAGATGTTATGTTTGATGCCCCAAGTCAAAAGATTGAAAAAGTTATAATAAACGAAAAAGTAATTCAGGGGGTTGAAAAACCCGAGGTAGTTTACAAAGTAAATTCCGAAGCCGTTTAATTCAAATATTAAAAATGACATGGAAACATGTCTTTTTTATTTATAAAATAAAAAAAGAAGCAAGTAGTTTGCTTCTTTTTTATACACACAAAATTTATAATTTTAAATTATTTCAATTCAACTGTTGCGCCAGCTTCTTTAAGTTTTGCTTCCATGTCTTTTGCTTCTGCTGTTGGAACATTTTCTTTAAGAACTGATGGAGCGTTGTCAACCAATGCTTTTGCTTCTGAAAGGCCAAGACCTGTAATTTCTCTAACAACTTTGATAACTGCAATTTTGTTTGCACCAGCTTCTTTCAAAGCAACTGTGAATTCAGTTTTTTCTTCTGCTGCAGCAGCGCCTGCTACTGGAGCGCCCGCAACTGCAACTGTTGCAGCTGCGCTAACGCCGAATTCTTCTTCTAATTTTTTAACTAAGTCGTTCAATTCAACAACTGTTAATGATTTAATATCTTCAATAAATTTGTTTAAATCTGCCATTTTATTTTTCTCCTTAAATTTTATATTTTTTCCAATTATGCTTGTTTCTTTGCAATTTCATTAATTGCAACAGCCAAACTGCGCATAGGATTTTGGAAAATGAATAAAAGTTTTGCAATAAGTTCTTCTCTCGATGGAATTTTAGCAAGAGTGTTAACTTCATCGGAAGAAATTAATTGACCATTAAGTATTCCGCACTTAATTTCAAGTTTGTTTGTTTTTGATTTGAAATCTGCAACAGTTTTTGCAACGGAAATTTCATCTTCATATCCGAAAGCAACTGCACTTGTTCCTTGCAATTTGTCTTCCAAACCTGAAATTCCAAGTTCATTGAGAGCGCGGAGAACGAGTCTGTTTTTGTAAACTTTGTAGTCATTATTGTTTTTTCTAAAAGCACTTCTCATTTCTGTGTCTTCTGCAACGGTGAGTCCGCGATAGTCAACAAAAACAACAAGTTTTGATTTAGAAAGTTTGTCTTTGATTTCGCTAACAACTTCTTTTTTAGCTTCTAAATTAGCACTCACTATATTTCTCCTTTTAATTAAATTTTGTGTGACAACAAAATAAAACCTCAAATGCCCGAACAAGCATAAGAGGTAAAAAATTCTCTATAGCATGCCTCGGCAAGTACTCATTGTTTATGGCTTGTTGCCACTTGCTGTCTTCGGACAAGGATTATTTAATTGCAAACACGAATATAACACAAACAAAAAACTTTGTCAACAGTTTTACATAAAAATTTGATGTATATATAATTTGACAATTTTGAAAAAGTCAAGTATTATATTTTTGGAGATGAAAATGGGATTTTTTGATAAATTTTTAAAAGCAATTGGTTTTGAAGAAGACACCGAAGAAGATGTTGTTGAAGAAAAGGAAATTCCAAAAAAGAAAGAAAAGAAACAACAACTTACAACAGCAAAATTTGATTTACGCGAGAAAAAGACTGACCCTAAAACATATTATCCAAGTTCTCAAGAAGATATAGAAGAAATTGTTGGTTTTTATTCTTCTGGCGAAAATGTAAATGTTGACGTTTCAAAATTTAGTGACGAAGACAGAGAACACATCGTTGACTTTCTTTCTGGTGCAACTTGTGCATTAAAAGGGCAAATTAAAAAAGTTGACAATGATTTATATGGAATGAGGCATTAATGAAGAAAAAATTTGATAATAAAAAAACCATATCTCTCTTGGTTTTTGTAATAGTTCTTTTACTTGCTATCATTATAGATTTAGTGACAAAGCATTATATAATTGGAATAGATAAACCTGTTATTTCTGGTTTTTTTAAATTTGAATACGCGGAAAACACAGGTGCCGCATGGAGTATATTTTCAGGAAGCACAGTTGCTCTTTCAATAGTTTCAGTTTTTGCAATAATACTTCTTTCAATATATGCAATATTTGCAAAAACAAAAAGTTTGTTTTTCCATATTTCACTTGGAATGATAGTTGGAGGGGCGTGTGGAAATCTGTTTGATAGAATAGTTTTTGGATATGTCAGAGATTTCATAAAATTAGAATTTGTTAAATTTCCTATTTTCAATATAGCGGATAGTTTTTTGACAATTGGAATAATTCTTCTTTGTGTATACTACCTGATTGATTTGATTGTCGCAATTAAAAAAGACAAAAAGGAGAGCAAATGAACTTTGAAATTTCAGAAGAAGATTTTGGAAAAAGGCTAGATATTTTTCTTCAAGAAAAACTTTCAGATTTTTCTCGTTCTCACATTCAAAATTCAATCAAGAGTGAAGAAAGCTATATTTTAAGAAATGGAAAGAAGTTGACTAAATCTGGCGAATTGTTGAAACCAGGCGACCAAGTTTTTTGCGTCGTTAACCCTCCAAAACAAGTTCAAATAAAACCTGAAAAAGTTGATTTTGAAATAATCTATCAAGATGAAGATGTGGCTGTTATAAATAAACCGCAAGGTGTGGTTGTTCATCCTTGTGCATCTTGTCCAGACGGAACGCTTGTAAATGGTTTGCTCAATGAAATTAGCGATTTGAGTGGAATAAACGGAGAATTGCGTCCTGGAATTGTTCACAGAATAGATAAAGATACATGTGGACTTTTGTTAATTGCAAAAAATGATAAGGCGCATGTTGAACTGTCAAAACAAATTGAAAAAAAGACATGCTCAAGAAAATATTTAGGTCTTATTGAAGGAACATTAAAAGAGCAAGAGGGCACGGTTGAAACATTAATTGGCAGAGACAATAAAGACAGAAAAAAAATGAAAGCTTTTCCTCTTTCGGATTCAGGAAAAAATTTAAAACTTGCAATAACAAATTATCGCACAGTTGAATATTTTAAAAATTATTCCTTGATTGAATTTTCACTTAAAACAGGTCGAACGCATCAAATTCGAGTTCATTCAAAATATTTAAATCACCCACTTGTTGGTGATGAAACATATGGTGGTGCAAAAAAATTTGGACTCAAAGGACAGTTCCTTTGTGCATACAAAATAAAATTTGTTCATCCAACAACAAAGAATGAAATGGAATTTGAAATTGACCTGCCAGAAAATTTTTCCAAAATTTTGGAAAATTTACGAAAATAATAAAAAATTTTGTCGAATATCTAAAATTATTTTTGAATTTCATATTGACAAAGATTAAGTATTAGAATATCATAAAAATATTAAGGAGAAAAATTATGAAAAATTTTACAAATTCATTTTCTTCATTTTGTGAACACAGAGGCAACGATTTGCTCTTTGGAATAAAGAACATCTATGGTCAAGTTGTTATTCCTGCTGAACACAAATCAAAGATTGAAGCAGTGCAAGCTTTGGATAAATGGAGAAAAGAACACGAAAGTATCAATTTTGACAAATAGAAATAATAATTTCTGAAGGATTTATTGCAAAATAAATCCTTTTATTATATAATTGACCGTGAGTTTAATTAAATAGTATAATGGGGATTCAATGAAAGAAGAAGTGGCTTTACAAACAAATATAGAAGAATTTGAAAATTATCGAGTTAGACTTGAAAATTTTGAAGGTCCGCTGGATTTGTTGTTGCATCTTATAAAAGAAGCAAAAATGGATATCGCTGATGTTAAATTGTCAGAGATAACTGAACAATATCTTGAATATTTAGATGATTTAGATTCGCTTGACATGGAAAAAGCAAGTGAATTCATCGAAATGGCGGCGACATTATTGGAGATTAAGAGTAAAAAACTTTTGCCTAGACTTGATGAGGCTCTTCCTGAAGATGAAGAAGATCCTGAACAAAAATTGCTTCGTCAAATTGAAGAATACAAACTCTTTAAGGAGGCGAGTGAAAAACTTAAAGTTCTTGAGAATGTGGACAGAATTTACAAAGAGCCCGAGCCAAGTGCAAATAAATATAAAATTGTGCTAAAAGATATGGTGCTTGAAAACTTGCTTGATGCATTTACACATTTTATGCATAAAACACAATTTGAGACAAAAGCAGTTGAACCAAAAAACATAGTTCGTGACAGATTTACAATTGCTGAAAAGATTGCAGCGATAAAAGATGCAGTCATGGTGAAAGAAAAAGTTAAGTTCAGTGAACTTTTGGAAAAAGATATAACTCGAAGCGAAATAATTAATGTGTTTCTTGCGATTTTGGAACTTTTAAAACTTCAAACAATTTCAATTTCACAAAATGAACTTTTCGAGGATATTGAAATAAGAAAATATGATGTCGGCAAAAGCGACAATGAGTAGGTGAAATATGAGTGATTTATTTATTGAAAATGATTTAGAAGATATTATATATGGAATTTTGTTTGTTTCTGGAGATGGGGTAGATATTGATTTTATTGCTGACAAACTTGAAATTGACTGCAAAAAAGTTAAAAAGGCAGTTGATAATCTTGAAAACCGTTTGTCAGGGAAAAGTGGAGTTCATCTGATTAGATATAACAAAAAGATACAACTAAGTTCAAATCCAGAGTACGCAGATTATATTTCAACCGTGCTTAATCCTATTCGTGAACGTGCGCTAACAAAAGCGACTCTTGAAACTTTGGCAATAATTGCATATAAACAGCCGATAACAAGACTTGAAATTGAAGAGGTTCGTGGAGTTAACAGTGACTACACAGTCCAAACACTTTTGGACCATAATTTGATTGAAGTTGTTGGAAGAAAAGACGCTGTTGGAAAACCGTTGTTATTCGGGACGACAGATGAATTTTTGAAACGTTTTGGACTTAAAGACATTTTGGAACTCCCAGACAGCGAAGCTCTTATGGAAAGAATTAAAACAATTTATAATGACAATGATACATCATCGCAACTGTTCAACAACTATGAAATCAAGGAAGTTGAAGAAAAGTTTGAAAAACGTGCCGAAAGAGAAGAATTGTCGCTTGATGACATAGACACAAAAATAAAAAAGGCACTTGAAAATGTTAATGGAATTAAAATTCCAGACAAAGAAGAAATCCCTGAATTTTTAAAAGGGGAAGATGTTGAAATAATTGGTTAAAAAAAAGACACGAAATCGTGTCTTTTTATATTCTTTCATTTTTTGACATATAAATAAGTCCGCAAAGTGATGGGCCGGTGTGAGAGCCAATAACAGGTCCGATTGGTCCAAATATTATGTTTGCTGCTCCAAGTTTTTCTTCAATCATCTTTTTAAGTTCTTCAGCATCTGCCAAATCGTAAGTGTATGGAATGAAAAATGGAATTGTAGAATTTGGATCATAATTTTTGATGAAATTATCAAAAAGTGTTTTTATAGCCTTTTTTGAGCCGACAACTTTTCCGATAACTTGCAATTTACCTTCAGAGTCAAACCTTAAGATAGGACGAAGTTGCATAACTTTTGCCATAACTGCTTGAGCTCCGCTTATTCTTCCTCCACGTTTAAGTGTTTCAAGGTCGCCAAGGAAAAATTCCACTCTAAGTTTCTTTGTTGCCTGCTCCAAAATTTCCATTGCTTCTTCTGCTGTTTTTCCTTGTTCTCTCAACATTCTTGCATAGCAGAGTAGTGCATTTTGGCCTTGGGTTGCACTAAGACTATCTAAAACATAAATTTTATATTTAGATGTTTGATTAATTTCTTCTGCAACACTCTTGGCAACACTGCATGTTCCACTTAGGCCTGACGAAAGTGATACATGAATTAAATCTTTTTTGTTTCTTTCAAGAATTTCAGTAAAAAATTCTTTAAGTTGATATGGGTTGAGTCCAGTTGTTGAAAACATCTTCCCTTTTTTCATTTCATCATAGAAATATTTGTATTCTTCAAGAGTGTCGAAATTATCTTCATAGATTTCGCCATCTGAGATGTAACACATCTTTATAAAATCAATTCTATTTTTCTTTAAAGTTGATTTAAGTTCGTCACAACATGTGTCAGTTGATAAACAAAATTTTTCTTCCATATATATCCCTTTTTACAGATGTAAATATAACATACTTTTTTGAAAAATTGCAAACATATTTAATTATTTGTTTAAAAAAGATTTATAGAGTTAATAATTAAAAGGTTATTAGGAGGATTATATGGTTGATTTTGAAAAATCACAAACGAAAAAAAATCTAGCACGAGCTTTTGCGGGAGAATGCCAAGATGGAGCAAGATATCAATTTTTGTCACAGCAAGCAAAAACTGACAACCTAAACTATATGATGGGATTGTTGAAAACTCTTGCAAAAAATGAGATGAGTCATGCCAAAGTTTTTTATGACTTTCTTTTAAAATATGGAAATGGGAATAAGAACATAGATATTGATGCTGGGTTTCCCTATTCGACATATCAATTAGACCCAGGCTTAAAACTTGCGTCCGATGCTGAAAACTCACAATTTGAAACAGTCTATCCAGCTTTTGCCAGAGAGGCAAGAGATGAGGGGTATGATGATGTCGCCGACCAATTTTTGAGAATTGCAACAGTTGAAGATTGTCACAGTAAACAACTTATGGAATTATATACCAAATTAAAAAAGAATAAATTATATAAAGAACAAAGTGCAAAAAAATGGAAATGTTCAAAGTGTGGATATGAAGAGACAAAGAAAGAACCCGACAAAAACTGTCCCTTGTGTCACTATGGAATTGGCTATTGTATAATAAGTTTACAAGATGAATAAAATGGCAAATGCCATTTTTTTATTTGTAAAAAATATAAATATAAGTTAAACTATTTATATATTGTTAATATGGAGTAATTTATGGGAAATTTTGAGATTGTAAAGACAGAAAACTTGAAATCTTACACTGCATTTTCAAAGCAAACTTTTAAGAATATAATAAAACTTGACCATGAAATGCCAATGTATGAATTTGTTCCAGAAAGAAGATATTCTGTTGATGAAATTTTTTTTGATACACCTAACAATTTGCTTGCAAGTGCTGGAATTATTCTCAGCAAAGTGATAGAAGATGGAAAGGCATATTTCAAAATTGAACGTGAAGAATATTCTTTTGAAAAAAGACTTTCGTCGGGAAGAAAAGTTTTCATTCAACCTGCTGGGTTGAGAGACACAATAGTTGACCATACATTATTCTTGACGGATGGAATTTCAAGTATGTTTTCAACAAAATTTAACATAGACTTCCAAAATGTTTTTAAAATGGCTGTTCCAAAACTTGAATTGAATTCAAAAATTGATGTGTTAAAAATACTTAGTGGAGTTGGCTTTAAAGGAGAAATAAGCTTCGAAGAAATTAAGATAATAAATTATTTTACAAAGAGAAAAGCAGACCTTAACATGGTAACAATTGAACAAAAATCTTCAAGTGTTTTGACAAAAGAGTTTCAAGAGTTTGCGACAAAATTGGAAAAATATTGTAAAGAATTGACTTTAACCAACGAAAGTAAATATCAAATTGCAATAAAAATGACCAAATTAAAATAAAACGTTGTAAAATTTTGTTCTTTATAATATAATGATGTTGAAAGGTGGAAATAATGATAAAAATAATTGTAGACTCAACTTGTGCGCCAAGCGAAGATTATGTTAAAGAAAATGGAATTTATGTAAATCCGTTAAGGATTCTTTTTGAAGATAAAGAATACATTGAAAATGATAGTCTTTATGATGAAATTTATGATAAGATGTCGCAAACTAAGGAAATTCCTCAAACAAGCCAGCCTTCGCTTGAAAGTTTCATTGAAATGTATAATGAGGTTATTGAAGACGGAAACGAAGCGATTGTGTTTACTCTCTCAGAAACTTTGAGTGGTACATATAACTGTGCGTGTCTAGCAAAAAGAAATTGTAAAGACCCAAGCAAAATTACTGTCTTTGACACACAATCAATTGGGCAAACATCTATTGGCTATGTTTATGAAACAGTTGAGATGATTAAAAAAGGAAAGACTGTTGAAGAAATAGTTAAATATATTTCAAAGTTGAGAAAAAACAGCGCGATAACCTTTATTCCAGAAAGTTTCGATAATTTGAAAAAGAATGGACGAATTGGAAATTTGAAAGCGGTTGTTGCTTCTCTATTGAAGATAAAACCAATAGTTCTTTTTAAAGAAGGCGTGTTATCAGATAAAAAATCAATTGGTTATAGCAAAGCTATTATGGATATGATTAAACAAGTTCCTCAAAAAATAAAAAGACTTTTTGTTATCAAAGCGGGGAAACCAAGTTATTTCCCAGAATTCAAACAAAAAGTTCTTGATTATTTTAAAGGTATAAAGATTTTGGAAGGTACAGTTTCTCCTGTTGTTGGTGCCCACGTTGGCCCTTCCATTGGCCTTGCATGGGTTGCAGAATAAAAATAAACCACTTAAGTTCTAAGTGGTTTTTTCTTATTGTTGATTTTCTTCTTCGCGAGCTTTTGCTTTTTCTTTAGCAAGTTCTCTGGCTTGACGTTTTTCTGCTTCTTCCATAAGTCTTTCGTAATCTTCTGGTCTCATGTCTTCTTCATCATATTCTTCTGACCAAGAATTTCTTCTTCTTTTATCCATTTTATATACCTCCTAAAAACATATATATTGTAACCTAAGAATATATTATTGTCAATATTATATCTTCTAAACCTCTATTTTTTTGGCAATTTAAAGAAAAATAAAAAAATTTAAAAATTTTTAAAAAATTTGCAAAAAATTGTTGACAACCATTTTTTTATGTGGTATATTAACCTCGCTACGCTGATGGAAACCCATTAACCGTAGCAAAACTCCCTTTATTTTGTTAAAGGGCAATGAACCTTGAAAACTAAATATTTGGAAAGAAAAGGTAGATGTGTAAACATTATATAGGTTTTTATAAATACCTTGTCAATTCATCAATACTTATTCAATTTACGCAAAGTATAAAAAAGTCAAAATAGTTTTTGAGTCACAAATCAAACTAACGATATTAACTTTGAAAAAAGTTTATATACCAAAAACGTTAGAGTTTGATCCTGGCTCAGGACGAACGCTGGCGGCGTGCTTAACACATGCAA
>JAEDFV010000025.1 GCA_016297845.1 Clostridia bacterium | reverse complement strand
ATTGAATGGATTCGAAAAAAACCTATAAATCCAAAAGTGCAAGGAATCATAAATATGTGCGGGCTTGTGTTCCTTTTGGGACTTGTTATAATTTTAGACATTTTGCATTTTGTACTCTGACGAAAGTGGCGTAAGCCACTTTTTTATACTTGTATTTTAGACCAAAATATTGTAATATGATTATATGGATTGGATTGTTTCAAAAATAAACGAAAAATTTCAAGACAAATTTAATTTTTTGAAAACATATAACGTAGTTTACAGCCAAGAAAAAAAAACTTGCTGTTTAACTTTTTTATATCCTGAAGACAAATCTCTTTCCGACGAAGACAAACTGGCGGTCACAGAATTTGTCAAAAACACACTTGCATTAAAAGGCGAATTGATTGTTAAATTCAGAAAAAGTTATTTAGATGAAGACCTAATTATAAAAGCTTTTTTAAATTTTATGAAAAATCAATTCCCATCTATTGTTGGTTTTATAGACAAGGAAACAATATCAGTTCAACGAAACTTTGCACAGTCAATTATAAAAATTAAAATAGACAGCGAATTTTTGGATTATATCAGTGAAGAAGAAATCAAAAAACAAACAAAAAAACAACTTGAAAAACAGTTTATAACAGAAATTTTCCTAGAAATTGAAAAAGCAAACATTGCAAAAGAAGTTAATCTAAAGCCAAGAGAAACCTTCAAAGCTAAAATTCCGAGATATGATGTTGAAGAAAAACGAAATCTTTTCGGCGGAGAAATTGCCCCACACCCAGAATTTATAAAGAATGTGAAAGGTGAAAAAAAATCTGTTATTCTCGCTGGGAAAATTGAAAATTTTGAAAAGAAAAGCTATGAAGTTAAAAAAGGAAAAAATGCCGGAAAGCAAAAAAATTATTTTGCATTTACTCTTTTTGACACAACTTCTCGCATTGATGTTAGATATTTCACAACAATTTCCAACGAAAAACAAATGGACAAACTATTAAACGGCGACCAAGTTCTCATACTTGGAGATGTTGAAGAATTTAACCGAAAATTAACACTTTACATAAAAGCTATTTCCAGATGTGTGTTACCAGAAAAAATTGAGTTTAAACAACCTCTTTCAAAGGACTATGAAGTTGTTGAAATTGTCCCATACTCAATTCTTTCACAAGAAAATATTTTCAAGAAAACTGTGATATTCAATCCTTTTGTTGAACATGGAGACTTTGTTGTTTTCGATGTTGAGACAACAGGATTAAACTATGAAACAGACGAACTTCTTGAAATTGGGGCTGTTAAAATTCATGATGGGAAAATAGTTTCAAAATTTCAATCTCTCATTAAACCCCGAAATCCAATTCCACCATCTGCAACTGCAATAAATAACATTACTGATTCAATGGTCTCTTCAAGCCCGAGTGCTGATGCAGTTGTGCGAGATTTTTATAGATACACGCGCGGTTGCGGTCTTGTTGGATACAACGTTTCATTCGACCAAAAATTTATATTGCAGGAAGCAAAAAAACAAAACATCATTTTCGACAATGAATTTATCGACCTTTTGCCTATTGCTAAATCCAAATTGCGCCTCCCACACTACAAACTTTCTGATGTCGTAAAACGACTTGAGATAACTCTTGATGGAGCACATCGTGCATACGCCGACGCACTTGCAACAGCGGAAGCATTCTTGAAACTTAACAGCGAAGAATATGCATAAAATACGACTATAAACTTTTGAAACCAGCAGAATAAAAGAACATTATCAAATTCGATAATGTTCTTTTTTGTTAATAAAATATCTTATTGTTCTTTTCCACACATGTTGCAAAAAATCGAGTCAGAATCAATTTCAGCTCCGCAATATTTGCAGAATTTGTTGTCTTTCAATCCTTTCTTTATGTTTTTTGTTGTTTTTGTTACTGCTCCGCCAACTATATCTGCCTTTGTGTCTGCTATATCTTTTAAGTCTTTTTTATTCTCATCTTGAATGTATTTTTTCATTTTGATGTTATATTTTTGAATAGTTGGTACAAAGCCAATCATCAAACACACAAGACCCAAAAAACAACTTAAACTGCCTATTGTTGCAAAAACAATAAAATTGTTGTTTTCGAATTGACCAAAACTGATTTGACTTATTATTAAACATGCAATTCCAGCAATTAAAAGTGGAAAACCTATAATTTTCAAAACAAGAAAAAATTTGGACAAGCCTGATTTCTTTTTGCTATCTTTCAAATTTTTGTCATTCTCCTCTTCAGAATAATTTGCCATATAAGTCTCCTTCACGTTTAGTATATCAAATTACACACCAGTATTGCAACAACATTTTAAAACAACAAGAAAAAGAACACTATCTTCAAAAGATAATGTTCTTTGGTTTATTTTATTTAATCTATACTAATTTCTTTGCCATCGAAAAAGACAATTTTTTCTGCGTTTTCGAATGGTTCAGCTACATTCGAATTTTGAGCTTTTAAAAGTTCTTCATCAACACGCAATTCTTTTGCAATGTCCCAGAATGTTTTTCCTGGCTCTGCGAAGAATATCTCAATTGCCCCATCACGAGGAGCAAGTTCCTCGCCTTTTGTAATTTCTGTTATCACAGCAGTTTCTGTTTCATCATACATACAAACTTTTGTAAGAATTTTTCCATCAACATACACATCATGTCCACGTTTAACTGTTGCATCAATTTCTGCTATTTGACTGCTTGCAATCACCCTTTCAAAACTTCCAATTTTTTCTTTGAAAGAATAAGGAATTTGAAGTTCAGCTGAATCAATTTTTTCTTCATCATCGTTTAAGTATATTAAGTTGAGATGAATTGTTCCATCTATGTTTAGCAAATCGCCATCATAATTTTGTGATTGAGCAACAAAGTATGCGCCATCAACTGCCAAAACTTTATCTATTCTTATTGAATTTTCGTCAAGCGTAATATTTCCATCAATTTTTGTTATGAAATTTTCTGTGCCTTTAAACTCAGTTGATACAAATGCTTCTGTTACAAGTTCAACATCAGAATTTGTTGAATAAGCATCTGCAGTTACGGTTGCATTTTGCATTTCGAACAAATCATAGCAGATTTTAACTGGAACAAGAACTTCAACCGTTTTATTTTCTGAGTCAATATTTTCCTCTATGTCGCTTGACAAAACTGTTGCAAATCCTTTAACCACACTTTCACGTGTTGCTCCGTCATCTTCAACTTCTTCGCGGAACATATCCTTATTAATCAATGACACTAGCAATGGACGGTCATCTTCTGAAACATATAACATTCTTGTTGTTATTTCACCCTCAAAGACAACAATTCCATCTAGTGCATCTGCCTTATTAATTGAAACTACACTTGAAGTGTTTAAAATTCGTGAGACTGGAAGTTTTGTTTCAAAAACTGAATTTTGTGTAAATGTTTGGCAGTTTCGCTTGTTATGTTTGATAAGTTTTATTTCAGATTGTTTAACATAGATATCACTATCTTCATTTTGCAAAAGATTTATTTCTTGATTCCTTACAAGTGAAATTGTATTTTCAATTGTTAACTTAACTTTGAAAGAATTTCCGTTAACTTTTTCAATGTCGATATCTATTACGTTTGGCAGAATATCTATAATTGATGTTGGGTCAAAAGAGAGATCTTCAACTTTAAATGAAAAATCTTGACAAGTTTTATGATTTGACACTGTTCCATCTTCAAGCAAATATACAATGTTTAGACATGCCGTTCCAGAAACCGATAATTCACCAAGAAGCGCTTCATATTTATCTACAACAACACTTGCATTTACAGAAAGAATGTTTGAAACATTTTCTTCCGGAAGCAAAATTGAAAAATCAATTTGTTCCATTTTCTTTTCAAGTTCAATTTCTCTTGCAACTTCAACATTTGTTTGGACTGCGTTACTGCTCATACCAATTTCCCTCCGAAATAAAGTTAATATATCTAATGATGAAAAATTTCACTTTATGACAACTTTTTGAAAATTTTTGTTCATATTTTTTTGCTTTATTTTATACGTATATATAAAGGAGAATATATGGAAAATAAATTAACTTTAATTAATCAAACAAATTTAACTGTGACCGGGATAAAGAAAGCAATTATAGTAAGCGAAACAGCCCTTGCGCTCGAACTTGAAAACAAAACTTTACAGATTTCAGGAAAAAATATGGAAGTAAAAAAACTTGATGTTGAAACTGGAATTTTAGAAGTTAATGGAATAATAGATTCAATTAAATATGTTGGTTCAAAGGAAAAAATTAATCTTTTTAAGAGGATTTTTAAATAAGGAGTAATTGATGATTCTCTATGAAACAATTTCACAACCTTTGATTTTTCTTTATATATTTTTGATTGGAATTGGATGCGGACTTGTTTTTGACGCAAGAAACTATTTAACTTTTCTTTGTAACAAAAACAAAATTGTTGGAGTTATACTTGACGTTATTTCCGGCATTGTTATATCTTTGTTATTTCTTTTTTGCGTTCTTCAACTTAACTACGGCCAAATGAGATTCTATCTTATTTTGGGTTTTGGTCTTGGAATTGCAGTTGAAAGATTTTCTTTCGGAAAACTAATTGCAAAACTCAGTTTAAGGTGTTATAATGGCTTCAGAAATTTGATAACACAAAAATATGGAAAACGGAAAAAAGAAATCAAAGAAAAAGATGTTGGTCGCTAAAATTATTATAATTTTGTCAACCGTGCTGTTGATAAGTCTTTTTTGCGTTGTAATTGCACAAACTGTTAAAGTCAACAATCTTTCAGACGAACTTGATAAACAAAACCGAACTTATCAATCAACTTCCAGTGAGGTAACGGTATGAAAGGGAAAATTATTGTAATTGAGGGAACTGACGGAAGCGGGAAAAAGACTCAAACAGAACTCTTGTATAATCATCTTTTGGAAGAAGGGAAAAAAGTTGTAAAACACAGTTTCCCATCTTACAATCTTCCTTGTTCAGGTGGAATAAAAATGTATCTTGGTGGTGAACTCGGAAACACGGCAGATTGCGTGAGTTCAAAACAAGCGTCAATCTTGTTTGCCAGTGATAGAGTTGCAACTTATTTAGACGAAAATCTTGGACTAAAAAAACACTATGAAGAAGGTGGAATAATAATTTTTGACAGATATGTCCAATCAAACATGATTCATCAGGCATGCAAAATTCAAAATAAAAAAGAAATTAAACGATATTTGAAGTGGACAGATAAACTTGAATTTGATGACTTGTCTCTTCCTCG
>JAEDFV010000024.1 GCA_016297845.1 Clostridia bacterium | reverse complement strand
GTGAAATTTGTATTCTTTTCATAATTCCTCTATTTTATATCTAATTTGATTGAAACGTCATGAAGTTGTTTTTCTGAGACTTCATTTGGTGCACTCATCATTAAATCTTGAGCATTTTTGTTGAATGGGAAAGCGATGACATCTCTTATCATTTCTGTTCCTGCAAGGAACATTACAACGCGGTCAAATCCAAAAGCTGCACCAGCATGGGGTGGGGCGCCATAGGAAAAGGCATTGAAGAGTGCTGGGAATTTATTTTCAACAACAGTTTTGTCATAACCTGCCATCTCAAATGCTTTTACCATAATTTCTGGGTTGTGATTTCTTACAGCACCGCTTGCCATCTCAACGCCATTTAACACAACATCATATTGATAAGCAAGAATGTCAAGTGGATTTTGATTAAGAAGAGCGTCCATTCCACCTTGTGGCATCGAGAAAGGATTGTGTGAAAAAGCGATTGACCCTTCTTCGTCTTCTTCAAAGAATGGGAAATTTATTACCCAACAAAAATGGAATTTGTTTTTGTCAACAAGATTTAATTCGTCGCCTAGTTTGTTTCTCAAAATACCCATCAGTTTTGTTACGTTGGATTTTGTGTCTGCCAAAATAAAGGCGCTTGAACCTACTTTAAGATTTTCGTCAAAGAATTGTTTCTCTTTTTCGTTCAAACCTTTTGCAATAGACCCAGAAAGTTCACCTGCCTCGTTGCGTTTGAGCCAGAAAAGACCCTTTCCTTCATATGATTGAACAAATTTGTTGAGATTATCATAAAAACTTCTTGGCTTTTCACCAGTTTCACAAATAATCATTTTAATTGTTTTGTCAATTAAAGGGGTGATTGTTGTTTCTTTAAAAAGTTCTGTTCCATCTTCGACGATTAATGGATTTCTGAGATCAGGTTTATCTGAACAATATTTTTCAATTGCATCTTTATAATTAATTCTTTCAAAAGGAGGGGGTGTTATCTCTTTGTTTGGAGCGAACTCTTTAAACGTTGAATATAATACGTCCTCCATAACTTTGAAAACATCTTCTTGAGTTGCAAAACTCATTTCCATATCAACTTGATAAAATTCGCCAGGGCTTCTGTCTGCTCTTGCGTCTTCATCGCGGAAGCATGGAGCAATTTGAAAATATTTGTCAAAGCCTGCAATCATCAAAAGTTGTTTGAATTGCTGAGGACTTTGTGGAAGTGCATAAAATTTTCCAGGGTTCAATCTGCTTGGAACAAGGAAATCTCTTGCACCTTCTGGTGATGAACTTGTCAAAATTGGTGTTTGAAATTCATTAAAACCTAGACTTATCATTTTGTTTCTGACAAAAGACATGACTCGACTTCTAAGTAAGATGTTTTCATGCACTTCAGGATTGCGTAAATCTAAATATCTATATTTCAATCTTAACTCTTCTTTTGTTGAATTGCTGTCAGCAATTTCAAAAGGAAGAACTGGTGCGCATTTTCCAAGTACTTCAATTTCTTCTGCCAAAACTTCAATGTCGCCTGTTGGCATTTTAGGGTTTTTGCTTTCACGTTCAACAACCTTTCCTGTCACTTTTATGACAGTTTCTTTGCAAATATTTTCCATTTTGCTTTCGTCTCTTACGAGAATTTGGGTTATGCCGTAGTTGTCGCGCAAAGTTGCAAAAGTTATTCCTCCGAGTTTTCTAATTGAATTTACCCAACCTGAAAGAATTACGTTTTTTCCTGTATCTGACATTCGTAGTTGTCCGCAGTCGTGGGTTCTGTATATATTTGATTCCATTTTAGTCTCCTAATAATGAACAATAATACACCAAAAAATTATTAAAAGCAATTATTTATTACACTGAAAATTAAAAAAATGTACATATATCATATGTAATTATTACTATATATTTATTTATATAATATAATAACATTTTTTTCTCATTATTTTAAAGGTGAGCATATATATAAATTATGAATAAAATTTGGGTCGTTATGATGATGTTGGGCACAGCGGGGCTACTAATTATAAATCCTGAAGCAACTGTGTCAAATATGCTTGATGCGTCCAGCGGAGCTGTTGAACTTTGTATCAGTCTTTGTGGAATATATGCAGTGTGGCTCGGCATTCTGGAGATATTGGACGCCAGTGGATTGTCAGACAAACTTGCAAAACTTCTTCGTCCTGTTATAAAACGTTTATTCAAGGGCGTTGATGAAAATGTACATAAAGACATAGCAGTTAATATTTCAGCAAATATGCTAGGGCTTGGGAATGCTGCAACTCCGTATGGAATAAGTGCAATGAAAAAAATGGATGACGGGAGTGGAGTTGCAACTCGACCAATGATTATGCTTATGGTGTTAAATGCAACCTCAATACAACTTCTTCCCACAACAACAATTGGGCTTAGGGCGGCGGCAGGAAGTTCTAGTCCTGCAGATATAATTCTTCCCACACTTATTGCAACTTTTGTAACTTGTTTAACGGGCATAGGTTTGGTTTTGCTTTGTGGAAAAATTTTTAAAAGGAAAAAACAAAATGTTTAGTGCAGTGGTTGTTATTATTTGTAGTTTTATAATTTTCTTTTTTGTCACAAGAAAAATTGGCCCTTTGATTTTCAGTTTGTGTGCTGTCATTGTTTCTTTATTTTTTGGACTTTTTTAAGGAGTTGTTTTGAGCGCTTACATTGTCCCAATTTTTATAATTTTCGTTTTGTTATATGCAAGTTACAAGAACTTGAATACATATAACATTTTTGTCAAAGGAGCAAAAGGGGCGATTGAGTTGGTTGTTTCAATTTTTCCTTACATAGTTGCAATAATGGTTTCTGTTGCACTAATGAGAACAAGTGGGCTTACTGATTTGTTGACCAGACTTGTTTCACCCATTTTTAATTTTCTTGGAATTCCAAATCAAGTTAGTGAACTTGTCTTGCTCCGTCCCTTTACTGGAAGTGGAAGTTTTGCACTCTTAAATGACATATATTCTCAATATGGACCAGACAGTTATATTTCTCGATGTGCTTCTGTCATAATGGGGAGCAGTGAAACGGTTTTTTATGTTGCAACTGTTTATTTTTCTCAAACGAAAGTAAAGAAACTGCTCTATGCAATTCCTTGTGCGCTTGTTGCGTCGCTTGTGGCGGCGGTTTTGTCGTGTTTGCTATGTAGGGTTATGTAAACATATTTGTTTTGAAGTTTCATAAACATATATTAGGAGAAAAAATATGTTATCAAAAAACGAATTTTATAGAAGATATTACATTACAAAAGACATGTTAACTGCGCGCCTTCTTCAAAACAAAAAAAATGACAAAGAAACAAAAGCGAATCTAAAAGCGTATAGGAAAATGAATGAACTGAAGTATTATTATGAGAATCAGTTTATTTCGTCAATACCTGTAAATATTTTTGCAAGATATCTTTGTGGCGAGTTATCAAAAGAACATGATGTTATTTTGATAAAAGAGGCAAGTTATGATGGAATTAAATATATAGTAAATGTCAGTGATATGAAAGAAAAAATTGAAATAGGTAAAATGTTGGGTGATGGATATCTGTATTTTGCTTCCGTGACGAACGTAAAAATGCTTGCAACAAAAATATCTGTATTTAATAGGGGGCTTGCCGACAAAATAGAAAACGACCTTTTTAGAAGAGCATACAGAAGTTTTATAAATTACAATAAAGAATTTAATCAATCTGGGAAATGATTTTTATTGTAAACAAGATGACACATTATGTAATAAATGTGTCTTTTTTTATTTTTTTGCAGTCAAAATATTATTTAATTTATAGAATTGCAAACACACGGCGAGGTGTTGGTTTTTTGTCGAAAAAATACTAAAAAAAAATTAAAAAAACTTTAAAAAAGTTGTAAAAAACTGTTGACTTTTGTGTTTTGAAGTTGTATATTAATGTCACCGCGTGTGAAAAGGAACCTTGATAAAAGACCTTAAAAACGTGGGGCGCACATGTTTGTGCGAACATGAACATTGACAATTGAATAGTATAGAATCAAATGTGATAATATTTATATTATTATATTCGAGTCAAATATCAGTAACAAAAATAAAGTGTAATATGTAAAATCTTCAAATACAAGATATACTGTTAATTTACGCTGAGTTTTTATCTTTAACAAATCTAAGATTAAAATTAGTGAAAATGCTAAGAAATCCAAACGTAATATAGATTAAGCTACAAAGAGCGTATGGTGGATGCCTTGGCACTAGGCGCCGATGAAGGACGTGATAAGCTGCGATAAGCTGCGGTAAGTTGCAAATGAACTATAACCCGCAGATGTCCGAATGCGGAAACGCACTAACTGTAATGAGTTAGTATCATAACATGAATAAAATAATGTTATGAGGGGAACCCAGGGAACTGAAACATCTAAGTACCTGGAGGAAAAGAAAGTAAAACAACGATTGCGAAAGTAGTGGCGAGCGAAATTGCAAGAGCCCAAACCTAAGGCAGAAATGGCTTAGGGGTTCGGACCCCAACGTGGTATTAAAATTGGTAGGTGAACACAACTGGAAAGTTGGACGAAACAGAGTTATAGTCTCGTAACCGAAACCGAAATTAAACCTAGGGTGTTCCAGAGTAGCACAGGACACGTGAAATCCGGTGTGAATGTGGGAGGACCATCTCCTAAGGCTAAATACGACCTAGTGACCGATAGCGTATAGTACCGTGAGGGAAAGGTGAAAAGAACCCCGAGAGGGGAGTGAAATAGAATCTGAAACCGTATGCTTACAAGCAGAGAGAGCACTATGGACTTGTCCAGTGTGATCTCGTACTTTTTGTAGAACGGGCCGGCGAGTTACGATGTGTAGCGAGGTTAAGCAATTCAGTTGCGGAGCCGAAGCGAAAGCGAGTCTGAAAATGGCGAATAGTTGCATGTCGTAGACCCGAAACCAGATGATCTATCCATGAGCAGGATGAAGCAGTGGTAACACACTGTGGAGGTCCGAACACACGCCTGTTGAAATAGTCGGTGATGACTTGTGGATAGCGGAGAAATTCCAATCGAATCTGGATATAGCTGGTTCTCCTCGAAATAGCTTTAGGGCTAGCCTCTGCATTACGAGATTACTGGGGGTAGAGCACTGAATGGGCTAGGGGCCTTCGCGGGTTACCGAACCTTATCAAACTTCGAATACCAGATAATTGCTAGCAGGGAGTCAGACAGTGTGAGATAAGTTTCATTGTCGAAACGGAAACAGCCGAGATCTACAACTAAGGTCCCAAAGTTTAGGTTAAGTGGAAAAGGATGTGTCACCGCTAAAACAACCAGGATGTTGGCTTAGAAGCAGCCATTCATTTAAAGAGTGCGTAATAG
>JAEDFV010000002.1 GCA_016297845.1 Clostridia bacterium | reverse complement strand
AATTCAAAACAACCTTGGCTCGGATATAATAATGGCATTTGACGAATGCACAAAAGCGGGAGCAAGTTATGAAGAGGCAAAAAGTGCATGCGAACGCACAACAAAATGGATTAAGCGATGTTATGATGCTCAAAAGAATGAAAATCAAATGTTGTTCCCAATAATTCAAGGAAACATGTTCAAGGACCTTCGTGAGAAAAGTTTAAATGAAGTTAAAAAGTATGCGCGATGTGGAATTGCTGTTGGGGGATTGTCTGTTGGTGAGCCTAAAGAAACAATGTATGAAATTTTGGATTTTCTTCAAGATAAATATCCTGAGAATATGCCAAGATATTTAATGGGGGTTGGAAGCCCAGATTGTTTCATTGAAGGTGTCGCAAGAGGAATTGATATGATGGATTGTGTTCTTCCTACGCGTATTGCTCGAAATGGAACTGCGCTCACAAAACATGGGAAAATGATTGTTCGCAATTCAAAATATAAAGATGATTTCACTCCGATTGAAGATGACTGCGATTGCTATGCATGTAAACATTACACAAAAGCATATATAAGACATCTTATAAACAGCGATGAAATGCTTGCTGCGGAATTGTTATCAATTCATAACATAAGATTCCTAACTAGACTTTCTGAACAAATTAAAAAAGCAATCTATGAAGACAGGTTACTAGATTTCAAAGAAGAATTTTTGAAAGATTTTAAGTGGTAAAAACTTTGTCGAAAACAATTAAACAAGGGATATTTAAGATAAAAGTAGTCAAAAATATTTTGAACTTAAATAACTCTATGGTAAAATAAACTCATAATTAAGGAGAAACTATGCTGACGACTATTCTTTTAGGAATTACAGCGACTCAAATTGTTGTTCCAATTTTGGCCGTGCTTTTGGTTGTTGTCTTGGTTTTTGCCTTTGCAATGTAGGAGATGAATATGATTTTTTTAGCAGAAGTAGCGAATGCAACACAATGGATTTTGCCAGCAGTTTTGTTGGTCTTGGTTATTGGAATTTTTGTCTTGAACTATTTTAAAAGCAAGAAAAATAGAGAAACTATGAAGGATATGGTTGACAGTTTAAAAGTTGGCGACCATGTAAAAACCTATAGTGGACTTTACGGAAAAATCATTGAAATCGTTGAAACAACTGATGGAAAAGTTGCTGTTTTGGAAACTGGAACTGAAAAGAATAAGGGCATTTTTAGCATTGATATCAACGCAATTTACGGAATTGATGAGAAAAAGCCTGTTGTTTATGACGCAAATGGGAATATCATTGACGAAGATGCGAAGGTTGATGAAAAGTCTAAAAATAAGACTGAAAAAGACTCAAACGTAGTTGCTGAAAAAGTTGAAGAAAAAACTGAAACTTTGAATGAAAAGCCAAAAAGAAAATCTAAAAAAGCAGACGCAAAAGTTGAAGAAAAGATTGAAGAACCAAAACTTGCAGAAGAAAAAATTGAAGAAAATTTAGAGAAAGAGGCAGAAGCATCAACTATAAAACAAACAAAAAAAACAACGAAAAAATCTAAGTAATTTTATAATTCCTCGCAAGATTTGCGAGGTTTTTTGGTTGTTTAAGGAGGAAGAATATGAATAAATATCATTTTTCAGTTAGCATTCATTTTAATAGTGATTATGATGTAAAAAATCTAGAAAATATTTTAAAGTTAAAGCCTTACAGCATAACTCCTTACGAAAAATCTGTTGGGGATACAAAAAGCGCAAAATTTGTGTATAGAACAAAAGTTTTAAACGACATATATACAGATGACCTGTTTAAACAATTTGTGAAAAAAGTTGAACCACACCTTAAATCATTGCCTGAAATTTTAAAGGAAAATGATGGAAGATGTGTGTTTAGAATTGTCTTTGACGAACTAAAAGAAAAACCTTGCATAAGTTTAGATAATGAAATTCTAGGTATTTTATATAAATTAAATTCAAATTATGAAATAGTTTTTTAAAAGAGCAGTCTTGCTCTTTTTTTCTTTACTATTGACAAAACCATGAATATTGCTATAATTTAAAGTGTATACTTTATCAAGGAGAATTTATGTACGATTTTTTAGGAGATATTGGGGAAGAGAAAATTCACGGATTTTTTAATAAAAATTATGGAACATTAAATAAATGGCAAAAAATTGACCGAATGGATTATTTTAATAATTTCGGTAACAAAGCTCGCGTTTACACAGATAATTTAGGATATAAAGTCACATTCAAGGGCGATGGATTGTATAATGTCGATGTAATATATTTGTTTAATGATGGAATGATACAACTGTGCTCTGCAGATACTGAAAGCTATGAAATTCTGTTCAGTAAAAGTTTGTTAACCTTTATGAAAAGAGAATTGGTAGATAGTGGAAAAATGGCAATGAAGGATTTTAAAACAAAATTCAATTCCAATATTTCTGAATATGAAAAACGAGCAATTAAAGAAATTAAAGAAAGAACAAATAATTTATCTGAAAGAATAAAAGACCTATAAGAACACTTTTTAAATTTATTAGATATCATAAAACATAACAACTATTTTCCAAGGTTGTTATGTTTTTTATAATTTATTAAGGTTCATATAAATAGGTACAATTAAATAATTAAAAACAGATGAAAGATTCTTAGATAAAATTTTTCAAATATGCTATAATGTTCAAAGGAGGGTCTAATGTTATTAAATGTTTTTGATAATGACAATTCCTTTTATGAGAATCCTTTAGCTTACAAATATTTGGGCTGATGATTATGAGTTAATAAAGTAATGTGTGATTATAATGCTATACAGATAGACAAGCAAACAAGTTAAAAAGATTATAATTATTAATAAATAGAATGTAGAGTATTTAAAAGACAATCAATAAAAGACTATTCATAAAACAAAGGACAAACTTTGATTAAAATTATAAAGGAGAAATACAATGTTTAAAAAGCTTAGTATTAAAACACCACAAGATTTAATGCAATATTTTAAAGATAATCTTAACTATGGCTTTGTTTATAGAAATAAAATATTTACTGATATGGAACCTGATTTTCAAAAAAATATGGACAAACTATATAAAATAAGACTTGGTGAGGATTTTATAAAACATAAATATGGGGTTTGTTGGGACTTTTGTGAACTAGAGAGATTGTTCTTTTCGCAAAACAATATTGAACACGAATGTTATTTCATTGAAAGCTATATTAATAGTGCAGAAAGTGGCCCTACTCATACTTTTGCGTTGTATCATCGAAATGATAAATGGTATTGGTTTGAATATAGTTGGTTTTATCATCGAGGAATATGGGAATATAATTCAAAAGAAGATGCCTTAAAAGATATATTAATGAAGTTTGAAAATTTTTTTGATAGAAAACTAATCAACATTAGAGTATATAAAACAGATAAAGTTACTAAAAGATTAGACACTTTTGAATTTGTTGATCATTGTTTGAAAGGACAAAAAGTTGAAATTGATAACAAGGAAAATATTTTATAGTAAAAATTTTAACTAGGAGTTATAGCAATTCCTAGTCTTTTTTTTGCTTTTTTCAATTGCATTTTTTGTCTTTTTCTGTTTACATAACTTGATTGTAATAATTTATAAAATTTGGAAGTTTTTTAAATCTTTCAATTTCTTGAATCCATAAATATTTATTATTATCCGTTGAAAAATAAGGATTAGTATTTTAATTACATTATTTAAAGTATCTAAAACTACTTCTCACCATCATTAATTTTACTTGTAATATTTTCATAGGCAACAACATATGGTATGTTATACTGAACGTGACTCTGCTATTATACCTGAAGTCTTTTTCATCGCGGGTAAATAATATGTTTCAGTTGTGTTAGATACTAAAACATCTCCATCTTTAAAAGCTGATATTTTTTATAACTTCATCACATGGTAAATTGGAATTAATTACGTAAGCCTTCTAATAAGTTAAATGAAAAGAAAAATTATACATAAAATTATATATTTGTTCAATTTGCCTTTTTAATTCAGTTGTGATAGTATACATTGTAAAGATGGGTTTAAACAATGATAATTTTAAATGTGGATAAGATATCAAAAAATTTTGGATACGGACAGCTTTTTGAAGATGTCTCTTTTTCGCTTAACGAAGGAGAATCTATTTCAATTGTGGGCCCCAATGGTTGTGGAAAGTCTACTCTTCTTAAATTAATTGCAGGTTTAGAAAAGTCTGATAAAGGTTCTGTAAATATAAAGAAAGGCTCATCGGTTGTTTATTTGGATCAAACGTCTTCTGACAAGGTTGATGATAGATTGGTTATTGATGTTATAAAAGATGCTTTTGTTGAAATCAATAAATTATCTGCTTTGTTAAAAAGATATGAAGATATTATGGCAAACCCAGATTCACAAGAACAATATGATAAAACATTAGAAAGATATTGCAGATTAATAGAAGAATTTGGAAATATGGGTGGGTATGACATAGATGTAAAAATTGACTCAGTTTGTTCTGGGTTGAATATTGATAATAACATGTTATGTCAAACTTACACAACTCTTTCTGGCGGCGAAAAAACATTAGTGCAACTTGCGAAGGCATTACTTCAAAAACCTGATTTGCTTCTTTTGGACGAACCTACAAACCATTTGGATATAGAAAGAATAGAATGGCTAGAAAGTTATATTAAAAGTTTTAAAGGCGCAAGCGTTATTGTCTCGCATGATAGATACTTTTTAGACAGAATGTCAAATAAAATTTTAGATCTTTCAGGAATTGAACCAAAAGTTTATTCTACAAATTACACAGGATATTTAGAAGAACGTGAGAAGGATTTTGAAAAACAACTTGCAGCCTATCAAGATCAACAATTAGTTATAAAGCGCCTGCAAGAACAAATTAAATATTTTTCAGAAAGAGGTATGGCAACAAATAGTTCCACATTATGTAATAGGGCTCATGCATTACAAACACAATTGGATCGTATTTTGTCAAGAAAAGTTGAACGTCCACAAGAACAACGTAAAATTAATATCGGTTTTATTGAAAATAGAAAGTCAAGTAAAAGAGTTTTTGAAACTGACAATTTAACGGTCTTTGCGCCAGATGGCAGAAAAATATTAGATGATATTTCTATTTCAATAATGGCTGGCGAAAGGATTGCTCTTATAGGAGCTAATGGTAGTGGTAAGTCCACATTTGTTAAAACTCTTTTAGGAAAGCAGGAATTAGCACACTCTGGTGATGTTATAGTTGGACCAAGTGTTAAAATTGGTTATTTGCCTCAAATAATAAATTTTGATAATGGCGGGCACACACTATTGGATTATTTTAAAGAGGAAACATCTTTAAATGAGCAAAAAGCAAGACAAGTTTTAGCTGCTTTTCAATTTTATAAAGAAGATGTTAATAAAAGGGTTAAAAATTTATCTGGAGGAGAAAGGATTAGAGTAAGGCTTGCTAGTCTTTTACAGCACAATGTTAATTGCCTTGTGTTTGACGAACCGACAAACCATATTGATATTCCAACGAAAGAAGTTTTAGAAAAAGCTGTTGAGAATTTTGATGGTACTGTAATTTTTGTGTCTCATGATAGATATTTCATAAATAAACTTGCCGAAAAGATTATAGAATTTCATGATGGACATATTTCAACATATTTAGGAAATTATGATTATTATAAATCCGAAAAACAGAGATTAGGACTATTAAAAACATAACCAATCTCAAAGGTCAAAGAGGTGTTAGGTTATATTTTGACAAAGAACAACTTTTTTATGAAGAAAGCGAAAATATTGGCATTGAAGGAGACACTCTTGTGCGAGTTAATGCTTGCTAACAATGTTCAAATGAGTGGTAGTACACGTTGAACTTAGCCCTACAACTAATATTTATAGCAATTTAGACTATTCTAGCAAGATAGTTTTATTAGACAGAGCAATGTTTTAAATAAAAATTTTGAATTATGAAGTACTTAAACTTTTTACTTAAAAAAGTCATTTTATTAGGCAAATTTAAAATTTATTAGGCAAATTTTGCTTTAATAGATATTAAAAAATCCCTATAAATAAGGGATAGCGTGGAAAATGTAAAATTCTGCAAAGTTATTGACTTTTATATAATTATTGCATATAATAGAAACATATCAAGGAGAAATCTAATGAATTTTATATTTGTAGCACAATTCAATATGATGATGACTATGTTAATTTAATATAACATAGTGTTTTGTGCATACAAAAATAAATTTAATATAGATAAATTTAAAGAGAGCATCGAACACCGATGCTCTCTTTTTATATTTTAAGGAGTTTTAAGATGATATTACAATACAACAATAATAGACTAATGCGATTTAATGGATGTAAAGCAATAATAAAAAATTTAAAAATTAAGGAGAAAAGTTTATGAAGAATATATTTATAGGATTATCGTGGCCTTATGCAAATGGTGAATTGCATATTGGTCACTTAGGTTCATCTTTGCCAGCCGATATAATCGCAAGATATTATAGATTAAAAGGCAATAAAGTGTGCTTTGTAAGTGGAAGTGATTGTTTTGGTACTCCAATCTCCATACAAGCACAAAAAGAAAATAAATCACCAAAAGAGATAACAAATAATTATCACGAAAAATTTGTTCAAGTATTTAAAGATTTGGATTTTTCGTTTGATATCTATTCAAAAACAACAAACAACCAACATATTAAATTCGCAAGAGATTTTCATGATGACTTGTATAACACAGATTATGTAAGTAAAAAAATAGAAAGTAGGTTATTTTGTTATAAATGTAAAAGATTTTTACCAGATAGATATGTTATAGGGATATGTCCTAAATGTGGTGCAATTTCAAAAGGAGATGCTTGTGAAAAATGTGGAAGTATATTAGAACCAGAAGATTTAAAAGAACCACATTGTGGAATTTGTAATGATATACCTATCTTTAAAGAGACATATCAATATTATTTAAAGTTATCTAATCTTCAAAAACGACTTATTGAATATTTTAATAAAGCTAATAAAAACTGGTCTAAAAATGCAATAAATTTAACAAATAGATATTTCAATGATGGATTACTTGACAGAGCAATTTCAAGAGATTTAGATTGGGGAGTTTCCGTTCCCACTAATGAAAAAGATAAAGTAATATATAATTGGGGTGAAAATGTTTTAGGTTACTTATCTGCTTGTGCAGAATTCTGCAATAAGAACAATCAAAAATTAGATGATTGGTTTAAGAATGATGATGCTAAACACATTTATATTCATGCAAAAGATAATATACAATTTCACTCAATAATATTTCCAGCGCTATTATTAGCAAATACAAACAATTATCATTTGCCTGATGAGATATTTGCATATGAATTTGTAACTAATGAAGGACAAAAAATTTCTAAAAGTAAAGGAACTTGTTTGTCAGTAAGAGAATTATTAAGTAAATATGATGCCGACTTCTTAAGATTTTATTTTGCTAAAAATATAAGTGATAAAAAAGATTTAGATTATAGAAATAAAGATTTTATCAATTGTATTAATGGAGAATTGATAAATAACTGGGGGAACTTTGTTAATAGGACATTGTCTTTTATTAAATCTAAATTTGATAGTAAAATCAATAAATATTGTATTTATGATGAAATTAGAAACCAAATAAACAAAACTTTTAAAACAGTCTCAGATTATATCGAAAAAGGCAAAATTTCAAATGCTTTGAAAGAAATATTGGAATTGGTTGATTATTCAAACAAATATTTTAATAATACTGAACCTTGGAAAGTGATAAAAGAAGATAGAAATAAATGCGAAGAACTTTGCTATCAATATTTGAGTTTAATAGCTAATCTAAGTATTTTACTAAATCCGTTTATTCCTAATGGCACTTATAAAGTGGCAGATTGGATAGGAATAGAGATAAAAAATTATGACTTTTATAAAATAAATGATGTTGTATTAAAAGAATTTCAACCTTTATATGCAAGAATATTGGAGTAAAATGTAATTTAATAAAATTTGGCCGATAGTTTCAAACTACCGGTCTTTTTTGTGCTTATTTTAGTTAATTTTTCAGACAGCACCAATTTTTGAGTATTTTTAACCAAAAATCAAGCAGACGAAAATTTTTAATTGATTTAGTTAAAATTATAAAAATTTTAGACCGCTTTGTAAAAATTTTAGATACTTCGGCTTAATTTTTAGAGTACTAGACAATAAAAAAATCCCTTATTTTATAAGGGATAGCGTGGTGGGCTGTCGGGGACTCGAACCCCGGACCCACTGATTAAGAGTCAGTTGCTCTACCAACTGAGCTAACAGCCCACGATTATAGTTTATACTCATTTCGGAGAGTTGGATTAATTACTGCGACTTGGTTAACAGCATAATTATAAAACTTTTATTTAATTGTAAAATAGCAATATGCTTTTAAATTTTTAAATAAAGTTTTACAAATTTTTTTTGAGAGTAGATGTTCAAATATTCAATTTTGTATTAATTTCCAAAATTGAAACACATAGAGTTTACAACACGAAAAGAATTTTGTCAATTAATTATTAAAAATTAAAATTAAAATTTTGGAATATATTTTTCATCCGCACTTGTAGGGTCTTGAACATAAACGTTTTCAAAATTTAATTCTAGCAATTTATTCATAACAATTTTATATTCAAGCGGTTTAATTTTTCGATTAATCGGAGCAGGGCAATCGTTTAAAGGCAAAAATTGGCTCATCAAACTTATGTATGTTTTGTTCCCTAAATTATTGTTTATCCATTCAACAATTTTTAAGCTATCTGCAGAAAAACTTGGAAGCACTAAATGTCGGATTATTAATCCCTTTTTCATAACTTCATTTTCAACAATGTCTTCTGGAATATTGTCGCGCATTTGCAAAACGGCTTTTGATGCTTTTTCGAAATAATCTTTTGCACAAGATAACTTACTTGAAATGTCAGATGAAAAATATTTTATGTCGGTCAAAAAAATGTCGACATAACCTTTTAGTTTTTTTATGGTTGAAACTTCTTCATAACCGCTGGTATTCCACACAATTGGAATGCGTGGTCTATATATTTTTAATGCAGAAATTATTTCGTCCGTATAGTGGGTTGGCGTTACAAGATTTATGTTATGCACACCAGTTTTTTCAAGTTCTTTGAAAATTTCTACAAGGTTATTGACAGTTATTTCTTCGCCTTTTCCATCTTGGCTTATTTCTTTGTTTTGACAATAGACACATTTTAGGGAACAATGTGAAAAAAAGATGGCACCACTTCCATTTGTGCCACTTATGATTGGTTCTTCCCAGAAATGTTTCATAACACGCGCAACTTTCAAGGTTTTTGCACCACAAAAGCCAACTTGTGTCTTTCTGTCAATTCCGCACTTTCGAGGGCAAAGTTCGCATTTCATGAGAATAATTTATCACGTTTTTCATTTTTTTGTCAAAGAAAATTAAATATGACATTTAAAGAAGATAGAAAGAGAAATATTTATGATATTGTTCGCGTTGCTCACAATGATATTGACCTATGGCCAATGATATTATTTACGTTCGCAAATAATGATATGATATTCCCTACATTTTCTCGCAAGAGAAAATATCATTGCGAAGCAATATCATTCGTGAAACGAATATCATTTCCGTTAGGAAATGTAAACATCGTGATGTTGCCTTTGCTTTTAAATTCGCAAATTCAGTTTGCTAAACGCAAACTCCATTGCTGTCAGACTTTTTTATATTTCACTTGGAGCGGGTGAAGGAAAGGAGACAAGCGCGTCCAGTGGACGAAGAAGCGCAGGCGACTTTCTGTGAGAAAGGGAGAATTTAAGCGAAAGCGCAAAGGCGACCAATTTCGAACAGAGGTTCCCGAACGAAAGCGAAAAAAAGAAACCCCAAAAGGGGTTTTGTTTTGGAGCGGGTGAAGGGAATCGGACCCTCGCAACCAGCTTGGAAGGCTGGGGCTCTACCACTGAGCTACACCCGCATTTTTAGTTTGCAGGAAGATAATATCAAAAAGTACACCTTTTGTCAACTGTTTTTACAAAAGTTTTTATTGACTTTTGCATATAATATGTTAACATAAACATATGAGGAAAGAAAACAAAATGTTCAGCAAAAAATACATTAATCCGACATTAGACCAACCTGGAATGGGGTTTAATTCTGGGAATGAAAAAAACAAGAAAACAGTAGTTTTTGCAACACTCACAATGGCAGTTGCTTGTGCACTGTCTTCGGTGCTTCCAGAATATAAATATAATAACCCGGGCGTTGATGAAAACACAAATTTTGTTATTGCTCATGCTGGCGGGGCATTAGAGAACGAAGGGAAAACAAAAAAATATTTAAATTGTGTTGAAGGTTTTTATGCGCGTTATAAAGACGGAACGAGAATGTTTGAATATGACCTTGTATTTTCATCTGATGGGAAACTCGTTGGGACACACAAATTTGAATATCTTCCTGGATACAGTTTAAATAATCGCATTTCTTATGATGAGTATAACGCAACAAAAATTGATGGAAAATTTACTGGAATAAATGAAGAAAAACTTTTTGATTTAATTCGAAGTTATCCTGATGCAAAATTTATTATAGATACAAAAGAAAAAGACCCTTTTCTTGTTTATTCGAGGATAATTGACCTTGCAAACGAACAAGGTCTTGATATTTCAAGTTCAATAATTCCTTTTATCTTTTCAGTAAAAATGTTAGATATGATTAACGAGAAGTATGATTTTAAGGAACTTATGTATTCAAATTATAAAAATCACAAAACAACGAAAGAAATATTGAATATATTAAAAGATTGTCCGAAAATTAAATATCTTCACATATTCCCATATGACTTTTTCTTAAAAGATATAAACGAAATTAATAAGCATGGTGTTCGAGTTTTTGCTCACATGGACAAAAGCGACATTGGAAGAACAGCACTCGCATATGGTTGCACAGGAATTTTTTCAGATGACATATCTGAAAATGAATTCAAACAAAAGCATTATCCATATCTTAAATCAAAATTATTTAATGAGCAAAATTTTGCAATTACTTCTTTGAAATCTGAGCAAGTTAAGAACACTATTAAATACAAACAACCAAAAAATGTAAAAAATATTGCTTTGGGAGTTCAGTTTTAACAAAAAAACTTTTCATTATATAAAATGCTGGGGTGATTTGGATTTATGGCTTTTGCTTTTTGATGAAAAGATTTTGCTTGTGCTAAATCTCCCAAATTGTAACATATAACAGATAACTGAATATATGGAATAAAACCATAGTAGGCGTCTTCAATAAAGGCGCCTTTTTCAAACTCTTTTTCGCATATCAAAGCACAACTGTACCAAAATTTTGCTTGTGCCAAATCTTTCTGCATTAGTAATTCTCCAATTCGGCAACAAATTTCTGCGTTTGGAGTTGAAAAATTCATGCTTTTAAGAAGTATGTCAAGGGCTTTTTCGTTATTGCCGAGATTAATGTAACAATCGGACAATATTTTGTGTGCGTCAATAACATTTGGGAGAAATAAATCTTCCTTTTTAAGATAATTTTTCAAGGTTGTAATACATTTTTTAAATTTTCCATTATAAAACAACTCACGAGCATAATAGAATAGTTCGCGTGGAGAAAGAATGAGTCCTTCTTTAATTTTTTCGTTATATATTTTTAAATTGCGTTTTGGGTCACCTGCTTTCATTTTTTTGTGATAAATTTCTATATCTAAATATTTAATATTTCCAAATGGGGGGATTGCTTCATGAATAAAACCAGTGAATTTATATCCTAATTCGCGTTTGAAAATTCGTTCACGAAAATATGAAAAAGTTGGGTTGTTCATTTCATCAAAAGCAATGACATATTTAAGCATGTACATGTCCGCAGAAAGCTCTTGTTTAAGTTTAATGATCTTTTCGATATTATCCTGCGAAATTACATCATCAGCATCAAGCCACATTAAATATTTACCGCTTGCTTTTGATAATGAAAAATTTCGTGCTTCTGAAAAATCGTTGTTCCAAGTGAAATCAAAAATTTTTTCTGTATACTTGCTTGCAATTTCCTTTGTTTTGTCAGATGAGCCTGTATCAACAATTATTATTTCATCTGCAAATTGTTTTGCACATGATAGGCATCTTCCCAGAGTTTCTTCTTCATTTTTTACTATCATACATAAACTTAATGTTGTCATATTTTTAAGATATGTTATTTAAAATCTTTTTGTTATTTTGAATTTTCATGTATAATATCTTCATGATTATTACTTCACAATCGAATCAACAAATAAAGGATTTACGAAAACTAAAATCTGAAAAAGAGTTTTTATTTTTGGATAATCCAAAATTAATTGATGAAGCTATTTCTGCTAAATGTGAAATTTATAAAATTATTTTTGAAGAAGGAAAAGACGAAAAATTTTCACATTTAAAAAAATATAATTTTATAATTGCTTCAAAAGACGTGTTTAAGTCAATTTCTTCTGCGACAACGTCGCAAGGTGTCGTTGCAATGGTGAAGTTTGGTCAAAAAACTTTTAAGCCTCCTTCTGGCAATTTTCTTGTGTTAGATGAAGTTCAAGACCCTGGAAATGTTGGAACGTTGATACGTTCTGCGCTTGCCTTTGGATTTCAGGATATTTATTTAATAAACAGTGCAAGTCCTACAAACGAAAAGGTTGTAAGAAGTACAATGGGAGCACTTTTCAAAGTTAACATATTTGAAATAGATAGGAAAAATTTTGTAAATTGTTTCAAAGATAAGAATCTTTTTTGTGGGATTATGGACGGCAAAAATGTTTCATCAATCAAATTCCCTTCACCTTGCGGAATTGTGATAGGAAACGAAGGAAATGGTGTTTCTCGGGAAATTCAACAAATTTGCACGGGTGTTTCCATTCCTATGAATTATGGGGTTGAAAGTTTAAATGCTTCGGTTGCAGGAAGCATATTAATGTTTAAAGTTAAAGGAGATATATAATGAGCGGACACAGTAAGTGGCATAATATAAAAAATGCAAAAGAAAAATCAGATGCCCAAAAGGGAAAAATTTTTACAAAAATTGGAAGAGAAATTGCTGTTGCAGTGAAAACTGGCGGAACAGACCCTCAAACAAACGGGAAGCTTAAAGATTTGATTGCAAAGGCAAAACAGAGCAATATGCCTAATGACACGATTGCAAGAAGCATCAAAAAGGCAAGCGGTGAATTGGGAAACGTAAATTATGAAGATTGCAGTTATGAAGGTTATGGAGTTGGGGGAAGCGCTGTTATTGTCAGATGTTTGACAGACAACAAAAACAGAACAGCGGGAGATGTTCGTCATGCTTTTGACAAGTTTGGCGGTTCACTTGGTGCTCTTGGTTGTGTGCAATTTATGTTTGACAGAAAAGGTGTTCTTGTTTTGGAAAAAGGGAATTTAACAGAAGATGATGTGCTTATGATGGCACTTGAGGCAGATGCTGAAGATGTTAAAGACGAGGACGATGTTTTTGAAATAATAACAGCACCAGAAAAATTGACTGAAGTTAAAGAAAAACTTGAACAAGGCGGGTTGACTTTTATTTCGGCTGAAGTTGAATTTATTCCTCAAAATTATGTTGACCTTGATGAGAAACAACTTGATACATTCCAAAAAATGGTTGATAAACTTGAAGAAAGTGATGATGTCCAAGAAGTTATTCACAACGTTAATATTGATTAAAAAAAGCACTTAATGTGCTTTTTTTATTTGAATAGTTCTTTTTTTCTTTCAATCATTTCGTCAATTCGAGAAATATAGTCTTCTATAAATTTAACATTACAGCATCTTTCAATTCGATTTTCAAGCGAGAACACTCTTTTGGATATGGCATGTGCTCCGCAAGCCAGAACGCTACATGTTTCTTCCATGCTGTCAACATTAAAAATGCAAACATGACCCTTTTGGGCGTAGCCAACATTTTCAAGACCTAGTGGAGTGTTTTTCTGCTTGTATAAATAGTATGGATTATATTTCTCTTCTAAAAGTCGGCGATTTGAATAATCAATCATTTTTTTAACTTCCTCAGCAGGAGGACAATTAAACGATTGAATTTCGTTGTTTTTTATCGCTTCGTTTGTAAGATTTGAGCCACGTTTAAGGGCAAGCGTGTGGATTGTTAAATTTGCTGGAGCCATCTCTATTGCAGTTTCAATTGATTTTTTGAAGTTTGTAAATTTTTCTCCAGGTAATCCAGCAATTAGGTCAATATTGACATCAAATCCAAATTCAATAGCGAGCATATATGCGGAAATAACATCTTTCACGGTGTGATTTCTGCCAATTTGCTTGAGAGTTTTTTCGCAAAAAGTTTGTGGGTTTACGCAGATGCGTGTCACGTTGTTGCGCTTTAAAACTTCAAGTTTTTCTCGTGTTATTGTGTCTGGGCGACCTGCTTCAACTGTAAACTCAACAGAAGGGTATGACAATTTGCCAAGTATTTCCTCAAGTTCTTCAGCGGACAAAACGGTTGGTGTTCCTCCTCCTATATAAATTGAACGTACAATTAGATTTTTTGTTGATATAATTTCTTTGATTGCATCAATTTCTTTTATTAAACAATTTAAATAAGAAGGGATTTTGTTCTTTACTTGCTCATATTGAGAAGAAATAAAACTGCAATATTTGCAACGACTTGGGCAAATAGGTATGTTAATAAAAATATCAACAAGATTGTCATTTTTTATAATACAATTTTGATTTGAAATTGTGTCCTTAATAAGTTTAGCTTTTTGCTCAGAAAGATGATAATCTTTCATGAGTGTTTCTTTTAAGAGATATTTGGGAACACCTTTTTCCAATAAATCATATCCAATTTTTGTTGGGCGAACGCCTGTGATTGAGCCCCATTCAAATGTTTTTTTGAAATAGTCTGAAAGAGCAAGATATAAAGCATTTTTTTCGTCGCTTTTTCTTTTTTCAAGTTCGAGTGAAAACTCATATTTCTTTTCATTAATTGTAACAACATTTTTGTCTGTTAGGGCTTCAAATGTAATTGTGTTTTGATTTTCTTCAGTTTCAAACGTTGGAAAAAAAAGACCAATAATTTCGCCAAGTTCTTTTTCATATTCAGTATTAATAAATTTGATTTCCATCGTTATTTGTTCACTCTTTTTAAATAACTTATTAAGTTATAAATTTTTGAATTTGCTAACTGAGTTTTTGTTTTTGAGTCAATTTTAAGGGTTAAGGATTCTGTTCCTTCTAAAGTTATAATGTTGAGTTCTTGTAGAACAAGAAAATAGACATAAAAATTGTTGAATGAAATTTTTGTTGTTTTGGAAAGTGAATTATATAGGTGAGATAAATTCGAAAAATTTTGATTTTCCAAAGTTTTAAGTTTCACAAAAAAATCCGTAATTGATGCTCGAGAAAGATTTAATGTTGTGAAAAGTTTTTTGTTAAAGTTTTTATCGTTTGGGATATAAATGTTCCCTGATGTATATTTTTTTATTTCAGAAAGATATGATTGGTCCATGACGGGGTCAAGGAAAACAATATTTGAATAGTTTTTGAAAATGTTAAGGTTTGTTGGATATAAATATAGAGCATTATATCCTGAATCAGATGAGTTGTTAAAAACAAATAGTTTGGATATGTTTTCACTGCAATATTTTGAGACAAAATTTCGATATGTTTCACTTTTTGATGCAACAAAAATTGTTCCAAAAGGATTTTTTTCACAGCCCGCAACAAGTTCAATTAGTAAATCTTTGTTGTAGGAATTAACTTTGCATTTTTCTTTGTTGTTTAAATATTTGAATTGTTCGAAAATATATGCGTCCAACGTTGAAGAAAAACTTTTGTCAAGCTCAAATCCACCATCAAAGTTTTTAACAATTCCTTTAATTTGATTGCCTTGTTTATTTTGTATTTCGAAAATTATATTCTTTTGTTTTGCATATTTAAGTGAAAAATATTTTTCTGAACAATTAAAATAAACAAGATATAATCTTCCAATTGAAATGTTATAGTGGCATGAAAAATTTTTTAATGCACCAATTTTTGCTTTGCTTGTTGAAATTCTAAACAGTGGTTTTGCATTGTTGAGTCCAAAAGGTTCAAGTTTGTCCAAGTCTTCTAAAAATTTGTCAGTAATTTGGCTTTCTTCAATGTCGAGGTCATAATATGTTATTGGATTGAATGCTTGTTCGCTGACTTTATTGAATATAAAATTTGTTACTCTGTTGCAAAATTCAGAAAAATATTCTTGTTTCAAACAGAGTCCTGCCGCCATTTTATGTCCACCAAAAGTTTCAAGAATATCTTGCATACTTGAAAGAATTTCGTGTACGTTTACATCTGGAAGACTACGAGCGGAACCTTTTAAAAAACCGTCTTCAAGTGAGAATAAAAATGCTGGTCGGTTGTATGTTTCAACAAGTCTTGCGCACACAATTCCTAAAATTCCGCTGTCCCATGATTCATCATATAAAATTATTGCCCGTTCAGAGGAGAGATTGACATTTTTTAATTTTCTAACACAATCGTCAAAAACTTTTGTGCAAGATTGTTGACGGCGAATGTTATAGTCATTTATTTTTGCAATTTGTTGGCGCAAGATAACCGGGTCTGTTTCAAGATATAGTTTTAAACTGTCTGAAGCTTCGCCCATGCGTCCGCTTGAATTTATTTTTGGTGCAATTTTGAAGGCTATGTCTGTTGAAGTGACTTTTTTTAACGAAATTTTATTTTCTTTAAAGAGCATTTTAATTCCAACAGGCAAATAATCTTCAAACAATTTCATTCCCAGCGCAACGATTGCACGATTTTCTTCTCTCAGTGAAACTATATCGGCAATTGTGGCGATGCTGGCAATAGGTAAAAATTCGTTGCTTTCGTTTCCAATAAGTGCTTGAGAAACTTTAAGTGCAACTCCCGTTCCGCAAAGTTCTCTGAAAGGATAATCTTGTTTTTCAAGTTTTGGGTTAATTACAACAGTTGACGGAATAACATCTGGGATTTCGTGGTGGTCAGTTATTATTATATCAATTCCATTTTCTTTTGCATATTCAACTTCTTTTGCACAAGAGATTCCACAGTCAACAGTTATTATAAGTTCAGGATTAAATTTTTCTTGTAATTTTTTTATTACGTCAACAGTTAAACCATAGCCATCTATAAATCTGTTTGGGAGATAGTATTGTGCTGTTGCACCCAATTTTTTAAGAGTTAGAAGCATAATCGCTGTTGCACTTATACCATCAACATCATAGTCACCGAAAATTAAAATGCGTTTTTTTTCTTTTACCGCACAAAGTATTTTTTCAGTTGCTTCTTTCATTCCTGAAAGGAGGAAAGGGTCGTTAAAATCTGAAAAAGAAGGAGAAAAGAATTTTTCAATTTTTTCCCTTGTATCAATCCCTCGTGAAAAGAGAAGTTCAACCACTTTTTCACTTAAATTAAGTTCTTTCGACATACTCGAAATTAGCGCAAAATTTTCTTTTGCGTTGAAATATTTTTGTTGTTTCATAAAAAATCCTAATTAATTTTGCACTTTTGTGCATTCACTTAACTAGGATTATATCACATTTTTTAATATTTACAAATTAAATTTGCTAATTTGGCTCGTCAAAAAATATAAACATATTTGCAAGAGTTCCGCAACAAATTAAAAAGTCGGCATATCTTTTTTTGATGTTTTTCGAATTGACTTCAGTTTTTAATTCACCTTTTTCAATTTTGAAATTGTAGTGATGTACAACATCATTTATACATTGCTTTACATCGTTGGCCCCAAGTTCATAAATTGTATTCATATATCTAAGGGTGTGCTTGTTGTCGCAGAGTATAACTTTGTTTCCGTCTTTTTTCAGAAATGCACGAATTGAAATTCCGTTTTTAATTTCAGCACAAGTTTTAATTTCAACAAAATTTTCATCAATTTTTAATATTTCTTTTTCTTCATTTAGGGAATTAATAATTTCTTTCATGCTTTCATTATAGCAACATATTTTGTGACTTTCAAGCAAATTTACATGTTTTTTAACAAAAATTATTGCAAATATTTTTTTAGAAAGTAATTCACTTTGTTTTAAATATATGCTATAATGATTTCATGTTTCCGATAACAAAGAATTGGTTTGAATTGCTAAAAGATGAGTTTGAAAGTCAAGAATTTAAGAATCTGCAAAATTTTTTAAATTCTGAATATGCTTCTTTCAAGATATATCCAAAAGTTGAGAATGTCTTTACAGCGTTGAACTTAGTTAAATTTGAAGATGTAAAAGTTGTCATAATTGGTCAAGACCCATATCATCAACCTGGTCAGGCTCATGGTCTTTGTTTTTCGGTTGAAGAGGGAACTGCGCTTCCTCCTTCTCTTCAAAATATATATAAAGAGATAGAGGCAGAAACAGGAAAAAAGTCCATAACAAATGGAAATTTAACCGCATGGGCAAAACAAGGAGTTTTGCTTTTAAACAGTGTTTTGACAGTTAGAGAAAGTTGTCCAAATTCTCATAAAAACAAAGGTTGGGAAAGGATTACGCGAAAAGTAATTGATTTGTTAAATAGGCGAAATGACCCAGTTATCTTTCTTATTTGGGGCGCAAATGCAAAAGAAATTGCAAGCGGTGTTGACAGAACTAAACATTACGTTTTAACTTGCGCACATCCAAGTCCACTTTCGGCATACAATGGTTTTTTTGGCTGTGGTCATTTTACAAAAACAAACGAAATTTTAAAGAAGTTGGGAAAAAAAGAGATAGAATGGTGAGGTGAAAAATGAACTGGATTATTGCTTTTAGTGCAATTATTCTTATAGCGATAATAATTTTTTCTGCGTATAAGTTTGCAAAATATAAAAAGAAGAAACCAAAAGACAAGATTCAAAAAACGAAGAAACCAAAAAAAGTTGTCAAACAAAAAATCAAACAAGACAAATTGCAACTAAAAGGGTCGTATTGTGATACTGTAGATAAATTTCTTTATAGAAAAGAAGTGAAACTATTAATTGTTATTTCAAAAATTTTGCCAAAAGAATATGTTGTTTTTCCAAAAATTGGAATAGATACAATTTTGGAACCTGTTGGTAGTCATGCGCTTTTTGATGCAGTCAAAGGAAAATATTTGGACTTTGTTATTTTTGAGCAAGAAACAATGAAACCAAAACTAGTTATAGATGTGTTTGATGGTTCAATTGGTGACGAACAACTCGACCAAGAATCTCCAGAAGTTTTCGAAGCGCTTAAAAGTGCAGAACTCCCTGTTGTTACAATTAAGGTTAAAACGGATTATGATTTGGAAGAAATCAAAAACCAAATTTGGTCGGGCTTAGGCATAGTGGAGACGTTGAATGAAAATGCAAAATAGTGTATAAATATGCACTATTTTTTTTAACAAAATTCCAATATAGTTCATATATATCCAAGTGGAAAAAAACGGGGAAGTTGTAATTAATTCAAGAAATTTAAAATATAATTTTTTGGAAATTAAAAGGTTAAGTGGTGGCAAAAAAGTTTGCTTAATGATAAAGGCAAATGCTTATGGCCATGGCATGATTAAAATTTATGATTTGATGAAAGGCCTGGTGGATTTTTTTGGAGTTTCAAATATAAATGAAGCACTTCAAATAAAAAAACACGACCCATTTTCCAAAGTTATAGTTGTTGGGAAAACAAATAGATTTGATTTATGTATTGACAACGATATCAGTTTTGTTATTGACAGCCGAAGACATTTTAATGCGCTTGCCCAATATCTTGACAAAAACCAAACAACTTTCCCCGCAAAAATCCACATAAAAGTAAATTCTGGCATGAACAGGCTTGGGATAAGCACAGTTGATACATTCAAGTACATCTTTAAAAATTCTGAAAAGAGAAATATTTTTATCGAGGGAATATCGACTCATTTTGCAACAGCAGGAAATGATAGTGTATTTTTTTTAAATCAAGTTAAAAAATTCAATGAATTTTTATCCTTAATTCCAAAAAGATATTCTCCTATTATTCACGTTGGTGGGTCAGGTGTTCTTCTTGAAAACAAATCAGAGTTGGACTATGACATGGTCAGAGTTGGATTAGCAATGTATGGATATGGAGCAAAAAACTTCAAACCAGTTCTGACGTTAAAATCAAAAATTATAAAAATAATGAAAATTCACAAAGGCGAATATGTTGGTTATTCAAAAGGTTTTTGCGCCGAAAATGATATGAAAATTGCTGTTGTTCCGCTCGGATATGGAGATGGCATTTCACGAAAGCTGTCAAATAAATTTTGTGTAAAGATTGCTGGAAAACAGTGTCCAGTAATAGGCAACATATGCATGGATATGTTTTTTGTTGACGTTACATATGTTGATGTAAAAGAAGGGGACGAAGTTGTCGTCTTTTGGGACGCAAAAAAATGGGCCCGAATTTTGGGCACCATTCCTTATGAAATATTAACAAACATGAGTTTAGTTCGTTGAACCGACAAGTTTTAGCATATCAACAAGTTTTGTTGTGTAACCAAATTCGTTGTCATACCACGCAACTAACTTAACAAAAGTAGGATTTAGCATTATGCCTGCAGAAACATCAACAATACAGGTTCTTGGGTCGCCGATGAAATCACTTGAGACAAGTGGAAGGTCGGTTGTTCCAATTATTCCTTTCATTTTTGATTTTTCTGCTTTTTTGATTGCCTTGATAATGTCTTCATAGGTTGTTTCTTTTTCAAGTTTTACTGTCAAATCAACAACTGAAACATCTAGCGTTGGGACACGGAAACTCATGCCAGTGAGTTTTCCTTTGAGAGAAGGAATAACTTGGCTAACTGCCTTTGCTGCGCCAGTTGATGATGGAATTATATTATATGTTCCTGCACGTCCACCACGCCAATCTTTTTTTGAAACACCGTCGGCGATTAGTTGGGTAGGAGTAACTGAGTGGACTGTTGTCATAAGTCCTTCTTTAATTCCAAAATTGTCATGAATAACTTTTGCAAGAGGAGCGAGACAATTTGTTGTGCAACTTGAGTTTGAAACAACTGTCATAGATTTGTCATATTCGTTGTCATTAACTCCCATAACAAACATAGGACAATTTTTCCCCGCTGCCGATATAACAACCTTTTTTGCGCCAGCTTTTATGTGTCTTTCAGCTTCTTCTTTCAAAGTGAATTTTCCGCTTGCTTCGGCGATTACATCTGGATTTGTTTTTTCCCAATTGATTTTTTCAGGTTCTTTTTCGCTGTAAAATTCAATTGCTTTTCCATTTACATACAATTTGCCGTCTTTTGCTTCAACATCTCCGTCAAATTCTCCGTGAACTGTGTCGTACTTAAACATGTATACAGCATATTCTGCATCAATGAAAGGGTCATTAATCGCGACAACTTCAACATCATTGCGCTTGCTTGCTATTCTCAAAACAAGTCTGCCTATTCTTCCGAAACCATTTATCCCAATTTTAACTTTTTTCATTTTTTCTCCTTTTTTTCTGGTTTATATAAAACACGCATAAAGCGAAAGTCCAGACAATTTAAGTATCTCGTTATTCTTCAAAATTATTAATAATTTTAACAATTTCATTCTTTAACGTATAATTTATATTTCCAAATTCTTGTCTAAACAACGATTTTGAAAGGGTGTAGATAAACATTCCAAAGAGAGCAATCTCTGCCAAAATATACGAGAACATTCCTAGGAACGGAATTTTTATGTTCAAAACTGAAAAGATAATATTTCCAATCAGCATTAGAACAAACAACCATTCATAAACTATTGGAAAAACAAAGTTTTTTATTGAATAAGATTTTTTAACTGACTTTTGTTCGTCAATGGTCACTGTTTTTGGCTCAATTCCTGCCCAGCCATTAACTTTTGTTAAAAAACCACTTTTCCCGTCCATTTCTGACATTGTGGACAAAAGAACTTGGTCAATTAAAATTATGTCAGCTTCTCCAGGATAAAGTTTTATGCCGAGAAAAACTCTTATTAAAAATTTTTTTACTTGATTAAATGCACGTGTGAAAATATTAGCATGTTTATCTTGTTTCGAAATTACAATTTTGTGACCATTTCGATTTTGGTCAATCATTTGATTGATATATTTAAAATTTACTTTTACAGCACTTTCCTTGAAAAGAATTACTGTTCCGAGGCTTTCGCCTTGAACAACAGTTTCGAACATTTCATCTTGTGTTGCACTTTCACGAAAAATGATCGTTCTGAAGTTTATGTGAGAATAAATAGATAAATCTTCTTTTGTATAATCTTTATTGTTTAAAAACAAAACTTGATAGGCGCTCGAAGATAAACTGATTTTAGAAGTTATTTCTTCTAAAATTTTTCCACGTTCTCTTTCGCCTACAAAAACAAAAGTATAAATCATAATCACCTTTATCCTAGTTTTTTTAATCGCTTTGCATGACGTCCTGCTTCAAACTGAGTCGTTAAAAATTCTTTGACAATTCGAATGGCTTTTCTTTTTCTGAGATATTTGCCTGAAAGGACAAGAACATTGGCATTATTATGTCGTCTTGCAAGCGAGGCTATTGTTGGATTCCAGCAAAGTGCAGCACGAATCTTTGAATTTCTGTTTGCTACGATGCTCATGCCAACTCCAGTTCCGCAGATGTAAATTCCCATGTTGTTTTCGCTTTCCAACACTTTTGCGTTTCCAAGTTTTGCATAGTCAGGATAGTCAACAGATTCGTTGCTATATGTTCCAACGTCAATTGTTGTTATGTTTTCTCTGTTAAAGAATTTTTTAATTTCTTCTTTTAGTGGATATCCGGCGTGGTCGCATGCAAGAATAATCATATTTTGCTCCTTATATGCCAAGTTTAACATAGAAAAGTAAATTTCAAAAACAATTTTTAAAATATTTTTAACATTAATTTGCATTTTGAAACAAAAAAACCCCTGGGAAAGGGGTTTAGTTGAAAATTGAATATTAACCCAATGCTGTTGGGAAAAGTGGCAGTTCGCCTGGGCCAGGACAAACTTGCGTTTCTGCTTGTTGACAAGGTGGAATAACTGGATAGCCATAAGATGGAACAAGAATGTCAACTTGTGCTGTAACTTTGATTATAATGTTAAGGCAACCAGTTACTGTTGCGACAGTGCCTTCCTCATTGATTGAACCTATTGTCGAAGTAAATGTTGCAAACACGGAAATGTCGAGAGGGGTTACCGATGGTTGAGGAACAAATAAAATTACGTTTTCTGGGACTGTGATGGTGGATTTCGCAGTTCCAAGCACTCCGTTTGCGTCACGATATTGCACAATAATTGGTATTGTTACGGTTCCGGAGACATTTGCAAAATTAGGTCGTTGTTCTATCCTGTCAACAACCACATCGCTTATTGTGGCAGGGTCCGTCAAACTTGTTGTGGCAGAAATAAATGTAAGAGGCAGTGTTGGGTTGGCAGGGTCGAAATCAGAAAGAGTAAGTGCAAGCCCGCTTTCAACAATTTGTTGTCTGCATGCGTCGAAAACTTTTGTAACTTCGATAAGTGCTTTTTCACATAAGCCGTTTGTAGGGTTTCCACACAACCCTCCGGGACGGCAGTTGTTATTGTTGTTGATGTAAAAAGACATTTTAAACCTCCAAAAAAAATGATTTTCAATATAAGTTATGCGATAGCAAAAAATAATGTGACAAAATTTCAAAATACTATTTACATTCAGTGGAGATTGTGATATATATAATGTAAGTTTTCTATTTTTCGACATTTTTCAAAAAACTCGTACAGTTGGACGATAATGTAAAAAAAATAAGAAACTGTGTATACTAAGAGGGTAAAAAGGCATAATTATGTCGAGATTTGTAGAAATCGCAAATAAGTTTCCAGTTTGCGAGAGAACTATGGTTGAGCAGGTTGTGTCTGGAAAAGGAGGATAAAAATGACAAAAATCAAAAAAGCATTGCTTTCAGTGTTATGTTGCTTTGCGCTTATCTTTTGCTCTGCATTTGTCTTTACAGCTTGTACAAAAGCAGATATGAAAGCGTATAACATAACAATCGACGAAGCAATCCCAAGTGGTTGTTCGGTTAAAGTTATTGGCGATCCGATTGCTGGGGAAGAAATAACCATTATTCCAGAAGCTGGAGAAGGTTATGAATATGTTCAGGACTCTTTGAAGGTTAACGGAAAAATAGTTATCAACAATAAATTTGTTATGCCAGAAGGAAACATTAATGTAACAGCAAGGTTTAAGAAAATAAACTATGCAGTTAATATCGGTAACGTTGAACACGGAACAATTGACATTGAAGTTGATGAGCAAAACATTTCAACTGGTGATAAAATTGAATGGGGTACAAAAGTAACTCTTACACCAGTTCCAACAAAAGGTTATGAATCTACATATCTTGAAGTTCTTAATGGAGGCCTCCAAATTTTGGTAACTAAAGAAGGAGATAAATACTCTTTTAATATGCCAAAAGGAAACATAACAATTAACGCAACTTTTGAAAAGATTACATATTCTTTGACAAAAGCAAGCGAACATGGAACTTTCACTATTCCAGCAACTGCAAACTATGGCGACACAATAGAAGTAACTGGAATAACACCAGATGCTGGATATTTGTTCAGTAAAATAAAAGTAAATGGAAACACAATCTCTGGAACAACTTTCACTATGCCAGCTCAAGACACAACAGTTACTGTTGAGTTTAAGGCAAATGAATATGATGTTTCAAAAATAAATCCAGAACATGGAAAAATAACCTTATCAAAAACAACAGCAAATTATGGAGATACAATTACAGTAACTGTAACTCCAGATGCGGGATATACTGTTTCAGCAATAAAAGTTAATGGAACAGCAATTTCTGGAAATTCGTTCGTTGTTACAGAAAATTCAGAAGTAACAGTTGAATTGACAGCAAATCAATATTTAATTGCAGTTAGTTCTTCAGAAAATGGAAGTGTAATTCCAAACAAAACAACAGCAATTGTTGGCGAAATAATTACTCTCACAATTTCTCCAAATGCAACATATGGCCTTGAAAGTCTCACAATCAAAAACGGAGATTTGAATGTTTTAGGAACTATTGATGGAAATACTGCAACATTCACAATGCCAGCAGGAAACGTAACAATTTCTGCAACATTTGTGCAAGAAGGATTCGCAATTAATATAGTTTCTTACGAAGGTTCAAACATTTATGCCAACCCAATAGCTGTTGCGGAAGGAACAAAAGTCTACGTAGTTGAGGAAAGTGTAGCCGTAGAACTTGGATTAGGAGCATACATATGTCTTGCTACCCCACAACCAGGTTATGAGTTCTCTGATAGTGGTGTAAATTTATACTGGGCAGGAGGCGACCTTATGGGAGCCGTACAAATGGAACAGGGTCCTAATGGCGAAGACTTGGCGTACTTTGTAATGCCAGCAGGTGAGGTTACTTTTGACTATGAATGCCGAAAGAAAACAGTTCAAATTACAAAAGGAGAAACAGTAAACGGAACCTTTGATCTTTCTGTAACAGAAGGATACTATGGTGATTCTGTAGAAGTCACAGTTTATCCAAATGAAGGTTATGAACTTGACCAAATTTTGGTTAACGGAACTGCTCTTGAAGTAGGTGAAACATCATTCTCAATGCCAGGAGAAGATGTTACAGTAACAGTTACATTCAAACAAGTAGTTTACACTATTGAAAGAACAGGAACTTCTGACCATGGAACTTTCGAAATTCAAGATACAGCAACATATGGTGAAGAAGTTGTTATAACTTCAAATCCAGAAGCTGGTTATGAAGCAACATACACAGTTATGTGCGGTGAAACACCAATTGTTGTAACAGATAACAAGTTCACAATGCCAGCAGGAAATGTAACAATTTCTGTAAATTACTCTCTTGTTTTATATACAATAACAATTGACGAAGAAAGCTTCGTAAATGGTTCATTCACAGCTTCAAAAACAACTGCAAATTACAATGATGAAATCACAATCACAGTTGCACCAGACGATGGCTATTCTCTCAAAGCCATTTCAGTTCTCTATGATTCAAACGGCGATGGAATTTATGAAACATTAATTCCAGCAAAAACAGCAAATGAAAACGAATATGTTTTCAATATGATTGCTTACAACGTAGAAGTAAGAGTTGACTTTGGAGTTAAGAGTTCAATTGCAATAGTTGAAGCTGATAATGGAACTGTTGAAACAGACGTTGCCGAAGCATTTGATGGCGATACTGTTACAATAACAACGATTGGAAATACAGGTTATGGAATAAAATCTTTGAAAGTTAACAGTGGAGCAGTTGAAGTAACAAAAATTTCAGAAGGCGTATATACATTTACAATGCCAGCAAATGCAGTAACGATTACATATGAGTTTGAAGGTTTCTATACTTTAACTTCAAGTGACATAACATACAGTAAATACGAAACAGAATTAACCATAACATCAGTAACCACATCGGAAACGTCTTATATTATTCCAAACACATTTGAAATTGGTGGTACAACATATACTGTCAAAAAACTTGAAGGAACATTTAGTGGTGGTATAGATTTAGATGTTGTTAATGTTGTCTTACCTTCTACATTAACAGCTATATATGGCGCATTTAAAAATTGCACAGACCTAACATCAATCACAATTCCAAATAGTGTAACAAGTATTGATGGTAGTTCATTTAATAATTGTTCATCTTTGAAATCAATAGTAGTAGAAGAAGGAAATACAACCTATACATCTGGCGATGGAGCAAATTGTATAATTGAAATTTCTACTAATAAATTGGTTGCAGGCTGCAAAAACACAATAATTCCAAACAATGTAACAAGTATTGGTTATTATGCATTCTCTGGTCACACAGGCTTAACATCAATAACAATACCAAGCAGTGTAACAAGTATAGGGGGTTGGGCATTTCAGTGCACAGGTTTGACGTCTATTGCAATACCAAACGGTGTAAAAAGTATAGAAATATCTGCGTTCCTAGACTGCACAAACTTGGCATCAATAACAATACCAAGTAGTGTAACAAGTATCAGTAATTCTGCATTCACTAATACGTATTTCTACAATAATGCTGCTGTCGGAAATTTATATATCTCACGAGCAGATGGAAAGAGATGGCTTTTAGGATATAAAACAACAGAACCTACTGGAACCCTAGCAATTCCTAGCGATGTTATAGGAATCGCCGATTCTGCATTCTTTGGTTGCACAGGCTTGACATCAATCACAATTCCAAATGGCGTAACAATTATAGGAGAAGAGGCATTCCTTAACACAGGTTTGACATCAATTACAATCCCAAATAGTGTAACAACTATAGGTGCTAGCGCCTTCTCTGGTTGCAAAAGCTTGACATCAGTAACAATTGGAAATGGCATAACAAGTATTGAAAATTCCGTATTTTCTGGTTGCACAAACTTGACATCAATTACAATCCCAGATAGTGTAACAAGCATAAGTGATGTTGCATTTAGTGATACAAGCTTAACATCAATAACTTTTGAAGGTACTACACCTCCAACATTTGGAAATGATGTATTCTATAATTGTACCTCACTTACAACAATCTATGTTCCTACTGGAACAAAGAGTGCATACGTAACTGCTTTAGGTTCAAGCTATGCAAGTAAGATTGTTGAAAAAGCGTAATTGCTATTCAATATAAGAAAAACGATATCGAAAGATATCGTTTTTTTTATGGAGTGGGGGATTTTGTAAAATATTTTACAAAAATATTTAATATTTTACAAAAGTCAATCCGTACATATTTTACAAAATATAAAAAGTTCTTTACAAAAGTCTTTATAATTTTACAAAAATGAATTATTTTACAAAAAACAAAGAATATTTTACAAAAACCTAAATATTTTACAAATATTATGATTTCTTTACAAAATAAAGGGTATTTTACAAAATAAGGTCTTTTTTACAAAAATATTTTGTATATTTTACAAAACGCGTGTTATTTTACAAAAATATGTATTTTTTACAAATAAGACTGATTTATTTTACAAAAATATAGCGAAAAATTCAAGAGCGAAAAAGATTGACAAACTTGAGCAGAAAATGTATAGTCTTTCGTATGATAGTTGAAAATGAAAAAATAAAAGTCAAAGAACTAGAAAAGGAATTCTCCTTCATAAAGGAGTGTCTTTGACACGGAAGAAACGCGGAACAAAATTTCAAGTTTAAAATTGGAGCAGGAGTCTGACGGGTTTTGGCAAGACAGCGAAAAAGCGCTCAAGGTTGGAAAAGAACTGAAAAAACTTGAGGCGCGAATTGGAAAAGTAAAGTCTTTCGAAAAAAAACTTGCGGACATAAACGCACTTTTGGAAATTGCTGAAATTTCTGGAGATGATGAAGGGCGCGAATTTTTTGACGAACTTTTGCGCGAGATAAAATCGTTTTCTTCAGACATTGAAAAAACAAAACTTGAAACACTTCTTTCGGGAAAATATGACTCAAACAATGCGATATTGACAATTCATGCTGGGGCGGGCGGAACCGAAGCGCAAGATTGGGCGAACATGCTCTATAGAATGTACGCGCGATATGCCGAAAAGGAAGGGTTCAAGACGAGTGTATTAAGTGTACTTGACGGAGACGAAGCGGGAATAAAATCCATAACTTTCACCGTTGAAGGCGACAACGCCTATGGATTCTTGAAATGCGAAAAAGGTGTCCACAGGCTTGTTCGAATTTCTCCATTTGATTCAAACGCGCGCCGTCACACAAGTTTTGCAAGTGTCGAAGTTATGCCAGAAATTTCGGAGAGTGAAGACATTGTTATTCGAAGCGAAGACCTCAAAATTGACACCTATCGAAGCAGTGGCGCTGGCGGTCAGCACATTAACAAAACTGAAAGTGCAATTCGAATAACTCACATTCCAACTGGGTTTGTTGTTTCGTGTCAAACGGAGCGCAGTCAAATTCAAAATCGTGAGACATGCATGAAAATGTTGCTTTCAAAACTTGTTGAAAAGCGAGAGGAGGAAGAACTTGCGAAACTGAACGACATTCGTGGAGAACTCAAAAAAATTGAGTGGGGAAGTCAAATTCGTTCATATGTTTTCCACCCATACACAATGGTCAAGGACCATCGAACTGGCTATGAAACCAGCGACATATTTGGCGTTATGGACGGTGACATTGAACCATTTATAAGCGACTATCTTAAGAAAAGTGCAAGCAAATAGCATTTTGTTTTGAAAATAAATTAGATTATGATAAATTTAAACTAGGAAAAGAGATGAAAAAACCATTAGTTGCAATTGTTGGAAGACCTAACACGGGCAAGAGCACGTTTTTCAACAAGATTTGCGGAAAAAGAATCAGTATAATTGATGATATGCCAGGCGTAACGCGTGACAGAATTTATTCTGACGCAGAATGGTGCGGGCATGTTTTCACACTCGTTGACACAGGCGGTCTTGACAGCAAAAGCACTGATGTTTTTCAAAAAACAATTCGTTCTCAAGCACAAATTGCAATTGACCTTGCTGATGTAATAATTTTTATGGTTGACGGCAGAGATGGGCTTACTCCAGCGGACGAAGAAGTTGGAGCGTTACTCAGGAAAACCAACAAAAAAGTTATCCTTGTTGTAAACAAATTAGACAGGTTCGAAGTTGAAAACACCTATGATTTCTATTCGCTTGGACTTGGCGAACCATTCCCAATTTCTTGCGAGCAAAGTAAAGGTCTCGGAGAAGTTTTGGACGAAATTATAAGTTCTCCTGCATTCAAAGGTCAAGATATCACAGAAAAAGATGATGGTGTTATTAAAATCGCAGTTGTCGGTCGACCTAATGCCGGCAAGAGTTCAATTGTTAACCGAATTTTGGGTGAAGAACGTGTTGTTGTTTCAAATGTCGCAGGAACAACACGTGACGCAATTGACACGCCTTTTAGATATGCAGGGAAAGATTATGTCTTGATTGACACTGCTGGCATGCGTCGTCAACGCAGTGTTGAACGAGAAAGCGTTGAGGGATACAGTGTCATTCGTGCAATGGAAGCAATCAAACGCGCGGACATTGTACTTATCGTTTTTGACGCAAGTCAAGAAATAAGCGAACAAGATGTCAGAATTGCTGGCTATGTCCACGAAGAAGGGAAACCTAATTTAATTGTAATGAACAAATGGGACCTTGTTGAAAAAGACGGTCATACAATTAACGAATACAAAGAAATGCTTTCGGACAAACTTTCCTTTATGAATTATTTTAAACCTATTTTTGTTTCTGCTTTAACTGGGAAAAGGTTTGAGAGAATTATGCCGACTGTTTTGGAAATTTACGGCAATAATTCTCGACGAGTTTCAACTGGGGTTTTAAATGAAGTTATCCAAAAAGCAATTTTGGCACAAGAACCGCCTACAAAAAAGGGCAAAAAACTGAAAATCCTTTATGCAACACAAGCGGAAGTTTGTCCTCCTACATTTGTTATATTTGTCAATGATGGAGCACTTGTCCATTTCTCATATCAAAGATTTTTGGAAAACAGACTACGTGAAGCAATTAATTTTGAAGGTACACCTATAAAATTAATTTTCAAAAACAGAAAGGAGAAAGATCAATAGCATAATGGAATGGTGGAGATATGTTGTTGTTATTATAGTTTCATATTTCTTGGGAAACATAAGTTTTGCAAGAATTCTTTCGCGCAAAGTCTTGAAAAGTGACATAACAAAGCAAGGAAGTGGAAATCCTGGGACAATGAACATGCTTCGTGCATACGGTTTTGGCGCTGGGCTTTTAACGCTTGTCCTTGATGCGTTAAAAGGAACAGTGTCTGCGCTTTTGGGTTTCTTCTTGTTTGGTGGGCTCGAAGTAGGCAGTTATATTGATATATTGGGATTACATTCATCATCAACCGCAATGATGGGGCTATACATTGGCGGGCTTTCTGTTATCCTTGGGCACAATTTCCCAGTAATTTACAAGTTTAAAGGTGGGAAAGGCGTAGCATGTATGCTCGGAGTTTTTCTTGTTTCATCACCAATTTGTGTTGCCATTTGTTTTGCATTTTGCTTTTTATATCTTTATATATTTGATTATGGTGCCGTTGCTTCGTTTATTTTCATTTCAATTGTTACATTCATTGAAGCATTAAAGTACACGGGTGAAAGCAGTAATTTAGTTATCACAATTTTACTTTTTATAATGTTTTGTTTAACTTGGATCATGCATAGGCAGAATATATTTAGACTTTTAGTTGGAACAGAGAATAAAGTCAACTTAAAAAGACTGCTTAGAAAAATGTATTCTAAAAAAGAAATTAAGGCAGAAGTTAAAGAACTTAAGCAGGTAAAAAAACAAGACAAAACAAAGGAAATTGGATAGGGGAAATGAATTTAAAAAAATTAAAACAAGAGAAGTTAAAAGAAGTTATTAAGAAAAAACTTGGAGAAGATGCAAGGGTGTTTGTAGATGAGAACAGCCCTTGCCTTTTTCGTGATGTAACAAAATGCATAAAATGTGGACAATGCAGAGAAATGTGCAATCATGTAACCGGACTTAGCTCAAATTACAATGTAAATAAACCAGGTCAACCGAATGCTTGTATTGGGTGTGGTCAATGTACTCTTGTGTGCGGATTTAATGCGCTTCGCGAAAAGTCAAGCTACAGAGAGGTTTTAGATGCACTCAGCAATTATGAAAAAGTTTTAGTTGTGTCAACAGCACCTGCTGTTCGAGTGTCTCTTGCTGAAGAATTTGGTTATGATTCGGGGATGTTTGATGAAGGGAAAATGATTACTGCTCTTCGTATGTTAGGTTTTGATTATGTTTTTGATGTGACATTTGGGGCAGATGTTACAATTATGGAAGAAGCAAGTGAACTTATTCATCGAATTAAACATGGGGGAGTGTTGCCAATGTTTTCGTCCTGTTGTCCTTCTTGGGTTAGATTTGTTGAAATGTTTGAGCCAGAACTTATTCCAAATTTGTCAACAGTAAAAAGTCCGATTTCAATTCAAGGTGCAATCATTAAAACTTATTTTGCAAAGCAAAAAAAGATAAAACCTGAAAACATTGTTCACGTGGTTATCACGCCGTGCACATCAAAAAAATATGAAATAACACGAGAAGAACTTTCCATTTCTGACGATTATGGTTATATGCCAGGCATTCATGATGTCGATTATGTTTTAACAGTGCGAGAACTTGCACATATGATAAGACGACAAAATATTCCTTATGGCAATTTATACGATGGCGAATTTGATGATATTTGTAGAGGTTCTGGCGGAGGAATTATTTTCGGTGCAACCGGTGGTGTTACTGAATCTGTCTTGCGTGAATCATATTATATGTTAACTGGTAAAGAGCCAAAAGATAATTTCTTGAAACTTGAAAAAGTGCGTGGACTTAATGGCATTAAAGAAGATCAAATTAATGTGTGTGGAGCGAACGTAAAAGTTGCTGTTGTCAACGGACTTAGGAATGTTCATGATTTAATAAAAATGATAAAATCAGGAAAAACAGATTTTGATTTTATTGAGGTTATGACTTGTCCCGGTGGTTGTTCAGGTGGTGGTGGACAGCCGAAAATAAAAAAAATTGATGATTTTGTTAGGAAAAAACGAATAAATGCTCTATACTTAAAAGATGAAGGGTTGGAAACTAGGTGTGCCCATCAAAATCCACTAGTAAAAAAAATATACAGCGAATTTTTGAAAACACCGCTAAGCGACACAAGTGAAATGTTGTTGCATACAAAGTATTTTGATCGTTCATCTGAAATAAAATAAAAGGAGAAAATATGGAACTTAAAGGAACAAAAACAGAGAAAAATTTAAAAGAAGCGTTTGCAGGCGAAAGTCAAGCGAGAAATAAGTATAATTTTTATGCATCACAAGCAAGAAAAGAAGGCTACGAACAAATAGCAAATATTTTTGAAGAAACAGCAAGCAATGAAAAAGAGCATGCAAAATTGTGGTTCAAGGCACTCAATGGAGGAATGGTTCCAATGACCATAGAAAATTTAATTGATGCTGCTGCTGGAGAACATGGAGAATGGACAGATATGTATTCTCGCATGGCTAAAGAGGCAAAAGAAGAGGGGTTTGACAAATTGGCTTATCAATTTGAAGCAATTGGTGAGATTGAAAAACATCACGAAGAAAGATATCTTAAACTTTTGGAAGAAGTTAGAAATGGAACAATTTTCAATAAAGATGAAGTTGTTGCATGGAAATGCTTGAACTGTGGACATATCCATTTTGGTAAAACAGCACCAAAAGTTTGCCCAGTTTGTGATCATCCACAAAGCTATTTTACAGATAAATTATAATTTATTCATTTAGCAGAGATGAGTAGTGTAAACAATCTTAAAAATTAAATATTTTGAAAACTAAGCAAAAATTATTTTTTGCTAAGTTTTTTCAATGGACTTCTATACATAAAGGCATAAAATACCGAAAAAAGGAAAACTTAAAACAAAAGTTAAATATTCGAGTTACAGGAGGATAAAATGACAAAAATCAAAAAAGCGTTGCTTTCAGTGTTATGTTGCTTTGCGCTTATTTTTTGCTCTGCATTTGTCTTTACAGCTTGTACAAAAGCAGATATGACAGCGTATAACATAACAATCGACAAAGCAATCCCAAGTGGTTGTTCGGTTAAAGTTATTGGCGATCCGATTGCTGGGGAAGAAATAACCATTATTCCAGAAGCTGGAGAAGGTTATGAATATGTTCAGGACTCTTTGAAGGTTAACGGAAAAATAGTTATCAACAATAAATTTGTTATGCCAGAAGGAAACATTAATGTAACAGCAAGGTTTAAGAAAATAAACTATGCAGTTAATATCGGTAACGTTGAACACGGAACAATTGACATTGAAGTTGATGAGCAAAACATTTCAACTGGTGATAAAATTGAATGGGGTACAAAAGTAACTCTTACACCAGTTCCAACAAAAGGTTATGAATCTACATATCTTGAAGTTCTTAATGGAGGCCTCCAAATTTTGGTAACTAAAGAAGGAGATAAATACTCTTTTAATATGCCAAAAGGAAACATAACAATTAACGCAACTTTTGAAAAGATTACATATTCTTTGACAAAAGCAAGCGAACATGGAACTTTCACTATTCCAGCAACTGCAAACTATGGCGACACAATAGAAGTAACTGGAATAACACCAGATGCTGGATATTTGTTCAGTAAAATAAAAGTAAATGGAAACACAATCTCTGGAACAACTTTCACTATGCCAGCTCAAGACACAACAGTTACTGTTGAGTTTAAGGCAAATGAATATGATGTTTCAAAAATAAATCCAGAACATGGAAAAATAACCTTATCAAAAACAACAGCAAATTATGGAGATACAATTACAGTAACTGTAACTCCAGATGCGGGATATACTGTTTCAGCAATAAAAGTTAATGGAACAGCAATTTCTGGAAATTCGTTCGTTGTTACAGAAAATTCAGAAGTAACAGTTGAATTGACAGCAAATCAATATTTAATTGCAGTTAGTTCTTCAGAAAATGGAAGTGTAATTCCAAACAAAACAACAGCAATTGTTGGCGAAATAATTACTCTCACAATTTCTCCAAATGCAACATATGGCCTTGAAAGTCTCACAATCAAAAACGGAGATTTGAATGTTTTAGGAACTATTGATGGAAATACTGCAACATTCACAATGCCAGCAGGAAACGTAACAATTTCTGCAACATTTGTGCAAGAAGGATTCGCAATTAATATAGTTTCTTACGAAGGTTCAAACATTTATGCCAACCCAATAGCTGTTGCGGAAGGAACAAAAGTCTACGTAGTTGAGGAAAGTGTAGCCGTAGAACTTGGATTAGGAGCATACATATGTCTTGCTACCCCACAACCAGGTTATGAGTTCTCTGATAGTGGTGTAAATTTATACTGGGCAGGAGGCGACCTTATGGGAGCCGTACAAATGGAACAGGGTCCTAATGGCGAAGACTTGGCGTACTTTGTAATGCCAGCAGGTGAGGTTACTTTTGACTATGAATGCCGAAAGAAAACAGTTCAAATTACAAAAGGAGAAACAGTAAACGGAACCTTTGATCTTTCTGTAACAGAAGGATACTATGGTGATTCTGTAGAAGTCACAGTTTATCCAAATGAAGGTTATGAACTTGACCAAATTTTGGTTAACGGAACTGCTCTTGAAGTAGGTGAAACATCATTCTCAATGCCAGGAGAAGATGTTACAGTAACAGTTACATTCAAACAAGTAGTTTACACTATTGAAAGAACAGGAACTTCTGACCATGGAACTTTCGAAATTCAAGATACAGCAACATATGGTGAAGAAGTTGTTATAACTTCAAATCCAGAAGCTGGTTATGAAGCAACATACACAGTTATGTGCGGTGAAACACCAATTGTTGTAACAGATAACAAGTTCACAATGCCAGCAGGAAATGTAACAATTTCTGTAAATTACTCTCTTGTTTTATATACAATAACAATTGACGAAGAAAGCTTCGTAAATGGTTCATTCACAGCTTCAAAAACAACTGCAAATTACAATGATGAAATCACAATCACAGTTGCACCAGACGATGGCTATTCTCTCAAAGCCATTTCAGTTCTCTATGATTCAAACGGCGATGGAATTTATGAAACATTAATTCCAGCAAAAACAGCAAATGAAAACGAATATGTTTTCAATATGATTGCTTACAACGTAGAAGTAAGAGTTGACTTTGGAGTTAAGAGTTCAATTGCAATAGTTGAAGCTGATAATGGAACTGTTGAAACAGACGTTGCCGAAGCATTTGATGGCGATACTGTTACAATAACAACGATTGGAAATACAGGTTATGGAATAAAATCTTTGAAAGTTAACAGTGGAGCAGTTGAAGTAACAAAAATTTCAGAAGGCGTATATACATTTACAATGCCAGCAAATGCAGTAACGATTACATATGAGTTTGAAGGTTTCTATACTTTAACTTCAAGTGACATAACATACAGTAAATACGAAACAGAATTAACCATAACATCAGTAACCACATCGGAAACGTCTTATATTATTCCAAACACATTTGAAATTGGTGGTACAACATATACTGTTAAGTCTCTTACTGGGAAATATCAAAGACTCGTATATTATAGCATAGATTCAGATGTTATTAATGTTATCTTACCTTCCTCATTGACGAGTATAGGGAATTATGCATTCATGGGTTGCACAGACTTGATGTCAATTACGATTCCAGACAGTGTAACAAGTATTGATAGTTGTGCATTTGAAGGTTGCACAGGCTTGACATCAGTTACAATTGGAAGCGGTGTAACAAGTATTGGCGGTCGTGCATTCGAAAGTTGCATGAACTTGATGTCAATTACGATTCCAAACAGTGTAACAAGCATAGGTAGTTATGCATTTGAAGGTTGCACAGGCTTGACATCAATTACGATTCCAGATAGTGTAACAAGTATTGGTGAATATGCATTCGATAATTGCACAGGTTTGACAACAGTTACAATTGGAAGCGGTGTAACAAGTATTAGTAGTCATGCATTCTTTGATTGCATAGGCTTGACATCAATTGAAATCCCAAATACTGTAACAAGCATAGGTAGTTCTGCATTCTCTGGTTGCACAGGTTTGATATCAATCACAATTCCAGGTAGTGTAACAAGTATTGATAGTCATGCATTCTCTGATTGCACAGGCTTGACATCAGTTACAATCCCAAACAGTGTAACAACCATAGGTGATGATGTATTCGCTAATTGCACAGGTTTGATATCAATTACAATTCCAAGTAGTGTTGTTAATATGGGGGGTTCGGTAATTTTTGGATGCAAAAAACTTACAGCAATTACTTTTAAAGGTACTACACCGCCAACATTTTGGACTGATCCATTAGATTATTCTTTGAGCATAACAATCTATGTTCCAGCTGGAACAAAAGATGCATACGTAACTGCTTTAGGCTCAAGTTATGAAAGCAAGATTGTTGAAAAAGCGTAATTGCTATTCAATATAAGAAAAACGATATCAATCGATATCGTTTTTTTTGTTGAATTTTTACAAACTGATTTGGAAAACACCACTTGGAGCAAAACGAATTCCAACAGGTTTTTTCCCTTCTCTTCGTTCTCTCTCTTTTATGCGCTCGTTAAGGTCTTTATAGAACTTTTCACTATCAACTTTGTCACTTAACTTTGGTTTTGCAACATTGTCATAATCGTCTTTCCAAGAGAAACATTCAAGCAATGCTTTTTTTGCATCATTATCTATACAATGTAATGTTAACTCCCAAGCTTTATTTAGTTCGGAATTTTTGCTGTATAAAGTCACATATTTTGTAGCATTGTCAATACTATTAGTGAATTCTAAAATTCCAGAAACAATCAGAGTCCTAATTTCATTTTGTAAGCTTGTTAATACAATACTTTGTAAATCAGAATTTTTTAAATTGCTTAATGCAACTTTTGCAAGTTTATCATTTTCAATGTTAACATTCAAATTCATCGCTTTAAGTCTTTTTGTAAGCGTTGTTTTGAAAATTTCACTTTTTTCGATTGCTTTTTCAAGTTTCTTTTGATGTTCAACAGGGTCTACTGCAGTTCCAAAGGAGAGAGAACTCCAAAAAGCATCCAGTGCTTTTTTCTTTGCATCTGCTTTAATAAGATTATCATAATTAAAAGAATAAACTTCCTCAAGAAAATTGCTAAATCCTTCTTTAACTTTGTATTTTTCTTTTATAATCGTATATAAATCATGAAAGTTTTTTATGTTTTCTCTGTATCTTGAAATTTCAAAAGTATAGTCACGTAAAAAATCTCCATAGTTGCGACTATCGTTTGAAGGTTTATAGTAATTATAGAAGAATTTATATTTGTTTATGTCTTTCATATAACCTCATAAAAATTTCTAGTTTATTTTAAACCAAAAATGCTTTTGTGTCAATATCTATATCAATTTTTGTCGAAAAAATTTATTTTTTTGTTAAAAAATTAAAAAAAGATTGTTATTTTATAAATGATTAATCTATTTGTTGCTATTAAATTGATTTTTTAAAATATTTATGTTAAACTATCTCGGTACAAGAAATGTTTCCGTAGCTCAGCAAGGTAGAGCGTCTCTCCTAAGTACCGAATACAACTTGAAAAAACCTTCTAAATCGCCCAATACTTCGCACAATCTTGCAACACAAAAAACAAACAAAAATTTAAAAAGTGACCATAAAGTCACCCAAACCAATAAAAAATTCAATAATATGTGGGTATAGCTCAGCTGGATAGAGCGTCCGCCTCCTAAGCGGAAGGCCTGCAGTTCGAATCTGCATACTCACACCAATTTAAAAATAAAAAAGACGCTTGTCTAGGCGTCTTTTTTATCACATAAATTCAGAATATCCCCTAATATAAAATATGTATAAACAACATATCTTTTAGCTTCAAAGTGTGTTAAATCGGCATGTACTCCTTTTGATGTAGCATTGTAAATAGCATCCAATCGATTTCCAAAATAATCTAAATTATCCCCAATTATTTTGTTATAAGTTTTGCTTTCTTTACCTTCTTCCACAAAAGCAATTAATCTATTTATTACATTATCTTCTCCCAATTTTATCTGCTTATTTCCTTTAGTTATTGGATCTCTTGGCGGATATAATTTGTCTGCAACATCCTTTAAAATTCTTCTACATGAAGTTAAGGCATTAGACCAATCTTCTGGATTTTCAGAATTAATATTGTCATTTATGGCTTTAATTTTATTTACAATATTTGAATCAAGATCACACAACCTCTCGTTTACATCTAGTTCGTTTTCTTCTAATATACTAGATATATTATTCTCAAACTTTAAACGTGTATTAAGTTTTAAAATATAATCATAAATAGCGCCTTTGATTTTTTCTAGGATTTTAGTCATAGCAGCTATATCTTGTACAATTCCCAATCTTTCAGATCTATTAGAAACGGGATTTAAAAACTGGGTAGGATTCGAGGATGCTAGGCTTATGTTTGGATCTTTTGCAGACTCCATTCTTGCTTTTAGAATATCTATAGACGCGTTTAGTTCCGCAACAGTTTGTGTTTTTCCATATTTCTTTACTTTGCCATATTTGTCTTTATCAACATAATATCGCCCAGCCAGCTTAACTATTGCCCACGCTTCTGTGGCAAGATTACCATTTTCTTCGTTATAGGGGTAGCCATAAGCCTCATAAGAAAACAATTTGATTCCAACTTCATCATTTAATAACCTGCAAACCCTTAAACACTTTAATATTATTGCTTCAAATGGTATTTCATTTAATTCAATATTTTTTATAATTTCATCAGATAAGCTTACACATTCATCTACAATCTTTTTATTCATTTTCACCTCTTTATTAGCAATATTATAACATATTATCGAATGTGTTATATAAATAACTTATTTTATTCAAAAATTTTATCAATTGTGGCGCTAGCGTGTTGATCTGGTGTTTTTAAGAAATGCGAATAGAAGTCGGAAGTTGTTGATGCTTTTGAATGGCCAGCTCTTACCGATACTGTTTTCATATCAACACCGTTAGCAAGTTGCAGGGTTATATTGGTATGTCGTAAAGAGTGAAGTGTTACTCGTGGCAAGCCTGCCTTTGCGAGTGTTTTTTGTAGCCATACTCTGAATAACCCAGGGGATATATCTGTGCCATCTTCTGTGCAGAACAATCTATCTGTATCTCCGAGTCTATCTCCAAGATATTTCTTTTGGTTTAGCCACTACACTTCATATTCCTTTAAGTAGTCGATTAGTTTATCTGACATTGAGATTGTTCTTTTTGAGTTTTCAGTTTTAGGTTCTTTGGTTATTAGTCCAAATCCTATAATGAACAGATCTCGCTATGGTCATTGTCTTGTTTTCGTAGTCAATATCTTTCCATTCTAGTCCTGCAAGTTCGCCACGCCTTAATCCCATAAATAATACTGTGAGCAAGGCAATCTTCCATCTTGGGTTTGGTTCTGTGTGTAAGTAGTTTGCCAGTATCTTAGCTTCTTTATCGTTTAGTATTTTGACTTCTTTTTTATAGCCTTTTATTGGTGCTATATAGTCACGGGATGCGAAGTTGTGTTCAACCAATCTTTGTCTTTTAGCATCTGCTAGTATGGTTGCTAGTGTTCGTTTTAATTTCATTATCGTTTCTTTTGCATAAGCGTGGCTTTAAAACTCATACCATTGATTCTTAAATTAGATCTGCAAAACAATTTTTTGTTATGTATGAAGGAAGAGTATTTAAATCCAAAGGTCGTATATCCACATTCTTTTGGACATCGTTTTGCTAAAGACAAAAGTTATCACCTAATAAGTCGCATAAACTCTAAAAGCAAACGGAGTACATTCGCTTCTATTTAATTGAGCCAATCTCTTATTACATCATCAGTATAACCAATTTTTTCATACTCAGGGAATGATGGGTTATTTTTGGCGTGAATAAGAAGAATCAAACTTGGAACTATCTCATAGGAGGCAATTGTTCTACCTATATATTTAATTATTTTGTTAAAAGACTTGCAAAAGAATTTAAATAAGTCTTTTGTTGATTCTGAAAAACTCAAAGTGCAAAAAGAAAAAGTTGCCGAACTAAAAATGAATTTTATTTCTGGTTTGACTGATCCTGGTTTACAGCGACGGCGAAGATTATGCCAAATATGTTTCTATAATTTCAAATGGAGGTGAAAAAGTTGACCACGTTTTACAACTAGTCAGAGATATTCTAGAAAATGAAAAAAGAACTGCTAAAGAGCAGTTACAGTTAAACAAGATTTGTGAACTTGAAGATGCTTTTGTTAAAGGCTTTTCAAAAGAAAAATAGAAGGAATATTTTAATTTAGACATAGAAAAAGGTCAAATTCATAACCTTGAAATTGACCATGTGATTGAGATTACTTATAAAGTTTGTAAGAAAATATTTAGCCAAAATTTTGACTAACACATCAGATAATCTATTTTAGTATTCTTACAACGCGAAAGATTTCACATACAATTAATGTTTCTTCAGAAAAAGATTGACTTTTTTCCGCGAGTTCTTCTATAAAAAACTTCTTATGTGTTTTACGCCAATAACGCAAAGTTTTAGTGCCTTCACCTTCGTTTCGAGCATGTTGCTTGGTTACTTTATTAAATGGTACTACTTCAATGCTTGTTGTTTGAATTAATATTTGTTTATTTTTATCCCAATTGGTTAATATGTTGTATGTATTTGTTTGAGGATTATTCCCATCATACAAATATGAAGTTGCAATCTTTTTCCCTTGTAGCACTAATTTAAAAAGTTTATTAGCTTGCTTTTTATTTTTACCTAAATGCCAAACTTCAAGATTTTGCAAATCAATGACAACTAGATTTGATAGGTTTTCATACTTTGAATATACTTTTTTATGTCTTTCATATTCGTTGTTATACTTTAATTGAGAAGATGCACTGTTTGGTTGATGTTCGTATTTTATAGAAAATTTATTTATCTTTTTATCAATATCTACTATTACTTTATAAATTTTTTGTGCAACCTTAATGTATTTTTCTATGGTTTGATATGTGTCGATAACTTTTTCAATCTGTTCAGTTGTATTTTCTTTTATAAGTTCAAGTGTAAAATCTAAAATCTTATCCTTAATAGTATTGCTTAAACTATCTAGAGCTTTATCCCAAATAATCGAGTTTGATTTTTTTAATTGTTGTTTTATATTAATTTTAGGTTGTGTTGTTGGCTTACTTTTGCTTGTTATGGAAGGTGTTCGATTTTTTGGTAAAGATTGTTTATGTTGTGTTCTAGACACATAGTTGGTATTTTTAGGCAAAGATCTAGATTTTATAGACGAATTTATTGGTTTTGTTAATTTAGGCTTTTTTGATTGCTTTGATTTTCTTTCGTTCTTTGCTTTTTCTTGATAATATATTTTACTTCTTTGTTTTGGCGTTTTGCCTTTAGACGCTTTTCTGTATGCAACTTTGTCAGTTCCTAGAAATGGCATATTTTACTCCTATAAGAATATTATAACATAAAAACATCTTATTTGTATCTAAAAACAAAAAAATCTTCAATTTGCACCCAAAGTACAATTTTGCTCAAAAGTGCACCAAATCGTCACCGTGATTTTGGGTTGGTTTGATTAAAAGTTAGAAAAGTTAATCAATTTGGTTGAGATTTTGTGTGAAATTGATTATCATTCTAATGATAATTGATATAATGAGTGATAGAAAGGTTATTTTAATGATTTTCTATTGCTCCTAAGCGATAGGTCGGATGTTCGAATCATCTCGGTTGCACCAATTTTCATGAAAAAAGACGCTATTTTACGGCGTCTTTTTTGTTTTATTCACAATACATAAAGCCAGCAAATGAAACGTCATTCCAAATATCTTTTAATAATTTCCCACTTATATTCGCATTATTTTCGAATTCTTGTCTTGTTTTATATTCTTGTTGCATATCTTTTGAGCAAAACACTATGGTATAGTCTTGTTTTAAGAACACCTCATACATTATATTATTATATATGAAAAGCATTTCACTATAGAAGAATAAACCGTTAACAAATTCTGTAAAAGTTGCTTTGAATGGTAATCCTTTTTTATATTGTTCTCTTGCAGTTGTTGGTGTAACTAACATAGGATAACTTATACCTATTTTTTGTTCAAAAATTTCTTCGTCCTTAAAAAATTTCCAGCCACACTTTTTGCATTCTCCATTTCCATACTGGTCTTGTAGTGCTACTGATCCACAAATTGAACATTTTGTCATTTGGTCTTTTACATAGGGATCATCATAATCAAAAAATTTAAAGTCCTTAGCTTTTAATCCAGAGACATTTTTATTTTGTTTTTTCCATTTGTTAACATAACTTAAAAATTCAATTTTACTAATATCTATGTTTTGTTTGCGAATTAAAGGCATGTTGTACTGACCTGCAGAATTGCCATTATATAAAAACTCGTTTCTAACTAGTTGTTGTTTCTTGTTTTGCTTATCTATTTCATATTCACTTAATTTTTTTGTCATTTTTATCTCCTTTTAATAGAACATTTCATAGTCAGGAACTAGATTCTCTGGATTTCTCTCAGGAAATCCTTTGTCCCAACTCCAATTATGATCGTGCGGAAACTCATGATTATTGTGTGCATCTTGATGATTAAAATCTCTATTTCTTACAACATTACCTTTTGAGTCAAACCATCTACATTGAACTTTTTGCCCATTCACATATAAATCACAACGAGAGTTAGGTTTAGCTCCGCTTGTAGGCAAATCTCCACGTTTTCCATCAATCCTTTCTATGGTTCTATTAGGAACACCACCTGAACCCATTATAGCACCTCCATATAAAATTTGTTTATCTTTTTATTTAAATTTTTCATTTTATCCTCCTAAAAATGCAAAAGGTTGGAGAAATAGTAATACTTCTTCAAACTTTTGTAATTTAAGTTTAAAATTTTTTGATTTGCAACGTTTAGTGCCATTTTTCTTTATAATTTATTCAAAAATTTTATTTAATATCTCACTTGCATGGATGTCTGAGTTCTTTATGAAGTGGCTGTAGAAGTCGCTTGTGGTTGAGGCTTTTGAAGGTTCTGCACGGGCAGAGACTATTTTCATAGCTATACTAGCCATCAGTTGTAAGTTTATGTTTGTGTGGCGAAGTGAGTGGAAGTGTGGCCACTGGGAAGACTGCACGGATTAGTGTTTTTGACAACTATACACGAAATAAAAAAGACGACTTTTTTAAGTCGTCTTTCAGATTTTTAAGTACATCAAAAAGTACTTTGGCAATCCTATTTTTAACATTGTTTTTATGCAAGTTCATTATCTTGTGGGGTTTTTGTTTTTGGTGCTGGACGTTTTGGTTGAATTTTTGGTTTTGAAGGAGCAACTGGTGTGTGAGTTTGAACATTTTCAATCGTTGGTTCGTTTTTTGGTTCTTGGTTTTCAGGCTTTGGTTCTTCGTTAACAGTTTCATTGTTTTCAGTTGTCAATTCTGATTTATATTTCTCAACAATTTGTTGGGCAATTTTATTTTTTGATTTTTCATATTTTTTAACAAATTTTTCTTTGCTCAATTTTTGGATATTTTTTGCAAGTGAATAATCTTTTATTGCAGAACCCAATTTTTCAATCCCAAAACCAAGTGAAACAGCTGCGCCGGCGCAAAGGGCAGTTATCATTCCAATTTCTATTCCACCTATTGTATATGGCAACCAAAGTGGAATTGTTGCGGCAACAGCTCCTGCTGCGCCAAAATGTAATACGCCAGATAAAAGGAAATTAAATTTCCCTTTTGATTTAAGGTCTTTACTTATTTCTTGCTCATTCATAAATTACCTCCGTTTGGGAATATTATATCACTATTTGAGAATTTTGCAATAAAAAACTGCAAAAATTGCAGTTTTAGGCTATTCCAAAGAGTGATACAAATTGAGATGGGAAAACACTTGAAAAAATATAGAATGCAAGCAAGATTAAGAAAAGTACTAGAAGAACAATTTTTATTATGCTTTTACCTATTAAATTTACTACGACCAAAGCACCAACTATCGTCAATGCACCATAGTTTGTTATGTAATTAACAAGTCCTGGGGCTTTTGCTATTGTTTCGTCCATAAAATGCAAATTGTTGTTAAGTGAAATTAATAAAAGTCCAATTAGAAGCAAGAATCCCGCGACAGCGACAATCCAATTTAAAACTCTTTTAAACATATATTAACTCCTTTTTTGTTTAAATTTTAACATAGTTAAAAAAAATATGCAATATTTAATCATAAATATGTTATAATCATTTCATGAAAATTATGAGTTCAGAATTTTTAACAAGTGTCGCAAATAAAGATAAAATATTAGAACTTGATGCAAAAGAGTTTGCTTTTGTTGGAAGAAGTAATTGCGGGAAAAGTTCGTTGATAAATTCTTTGGTGAATAAAAAAAGTTTGGCAAAAACTTCATCAAATCCGGGGCATACAAAACTCATCAATTATTTTTGGGTTAACAAAAATGAGAATGACAGATTTTTATTAGTTGATTTGCCCGGATATGGTTTTTCTAAGGCGGGGAAGGCGACAAACGAATCGTGGTCTGATTTGATTGGAACATATCTTTTGAATGCAAAGAATTTGAAAAGGGTTTTTGTTCTTGTTGACATTCGACACAGGCCAAGCAATTTGGACAAACTTATGATAGAGTTCTTATATTACAATCAAATTCCATTTAGCGTTGTTGCAACAAAAGTTGACAAAATTCCAAAAAGTAAAATTCAGCAGTATTTAAAAATTATTACAAGCGAATTGAAAATTGCGATTGGAAATGTTTTGACATCAAGCAGTATTGATAGGAGAGGAATAGAAAATATTTTGGAAAGAATCGAAAACGACATAAAATAAAAAGCACATATTGTGCTTTTTACATTTCTCTTTGTACGTCTGGAAAATTTAATAATTTTTTTGTACAAACATTATAAATAAGGTCTTTAATTGTTTTTTCTGTTACAAGTTCTGTTTCTTTATTTTTTATTTTAGAAGCTTTAAGTGTTTTTAGTATTGATTTTTTCAAATTAGTTTCTTTATGTTTATTTATATAAACCTCTAAACTATGTTTTAGATTATTTAATTGATTATCAAATCCATCTACAAAATCCTTATTTTGATCGTAGTATTTAGCTTTTTCCTCATCTTTAGTTGCCTCTTGCTTATAAGTTTCATAGTCGTTCTTTTTTTCTTTTAATTCAACAGTAATTTTGTCTAGAGTTTTTTCATATTGTGATAACTTATCGCACTCTGTATCATAAAGTTTTTGTGTGGTTCTCCACTTTGGCATTAAACTCATTTCTCTCTTCAATTTTTCTTCTTGCGTAATTTTAAAAGGATATTTACCAACTTGAATTTTTACGTCTGCATATTGGACAAGGCCAGCACGAATTTGCCCTAATGTTCTGTCAATCTCATCTAAAAATTTTTGTTTTGTCTCATAAGAGAAAGAATTATTTAAATCTTGCTTTAATAAATCAACATATATTGCTTTATTTATAGCAAAATCTTTTGTTCTATTATAATCATTATTTAATTCATCAATTTTTTGCTCTAAAAACATAAACGAGTTTAAAAGTTTTTTATAATTTTTTTTGAATATGTTTAATTTCCTAACAATATCTTGTTCGGTGGCTTCATTCAGTCGAATTACAGCTTCTTTTGCTTCTTCATTTAATTGTTTATTATAATATCCATATCCGCCGTTATTGGTGCTGTCGTCGTCATCGTCAAAGTAATACATTTTCATATCCTCCTTAATTTTAATTATAGATTTAAGACATTAAAAGTCAAGATTTTTTTCGAAAATGTTGATTATTTATTCTTTATATGTTAAAATGTCAATCAAGGAGAAATAAATGAAAAAAATTAATAAAGGATTTGTCTTTTATTTATTATTACTTTTGGGGATTTTGTTCGCAGGTTTCGTTGTTTGTGTTTGTATATTAATTTTTAGCCCTGGAACAAGCATTTTTGGTCTTAAATATTATAAAGTTGAAAATGAAAAACTTTTTGACAAAGCACAAATTTATTCAGTTTCAGGAGACACCTATGAAAAAATTGACGGAGATGGGACATTCTTCAAAAATCTTGAGATTGAAAATTTGATAATTAATTCAAATGTTCATTCCGTTAATGTGTTGTCTGCTAACAGCGGAATGACCAATTACACAGAGTTTCATGTAACAATGAAAAATGAGTGTGCAGGTTTTACAACTGACGAAATAATTAGTTCAATTATGAGATGTAATTATTACACTGACACAAAAACTTTGGAAATTGTTGCAAAAGTTCCACAAGGATTTTGGAATATAACAAACAGTTGTTCAATTAATATTGCTCTTCCTTTTGATAAATATTCAAGTTCGAGTGCAACAAAATTTAATTTAAAAATTAATGCTGGAAGTGGCGATGTTACAATTGGAGATACAAAAACCGACAGCAATCTTGAACCTAAATCTTTATATCTGAAATCTCTTAATGTGACAACTTCAAACACAGTTAGGGTAACAGAATTTGGTTATGTTGGAACATCATCGTCAAAAGGTGTATGTGAAATTGATGCTAAATCTCTTTCTTGTGCAACAACAATGTATGCCACAGATTTGAATATTAAAACAACAGGGAGCGTAACTTTTAGCGCAGAAAATTCAATTGTTGCAACGGGAAATGTTAAAATTGAAAGTGAAAATGCAACTTCTAAATATGGAAATGTTAATGCATCGAATCTTTATTTAAAAAATATTTATGGAAGTCAAACATTTAACAATGTAATTGGAAATGTTTTGATAGACAATTCAAGCAAGAAGTGTGATTATGCTTTTAAAGGTATAACTGGAAAAATATCTGCTGGCGAAAAAGCATATGGTGGATTTGATGAAATTGTTGTTGAAAATTGTAATATAACTGTTGAAGGTGATTTGATTGAAAGAGATGTTCACACTTTAGGTAAATTTGTTTTTGGCAATCAAAATGTTTCATATTCAGAAAGCTTAGAAGTTGACTCAACCAAGACTGTTACAATTTATGGAATTGATTATACCTTCTCAAAAGATGAAGATTTGGAGAAGAAGACTGTAACTTATACTATTTTTGGAGATGGCGAAAAAATTGAATATACAGTTGTAAAAAATGAAGAGTATGAAAAACTTAAAGACAAAACAACTAAATTTTCAGGAAATATTAAAGGTGTAAAGTTTGAAATCTCAATTTTAGAAGATGAAACTACATGGCAAATTTCAGCAAATGGCACAAGGAAATAAAAATAAAATAACTCAAAAAATTTTGGGTTATTTTTTTATTTGCAAAATGTTATTAATTGTGTTATATAGAATAAGTTGTATTTATAGATATATAAATAGTTGGAGAAAATCATGCTGAAAATATTAAAAAAATTAAACAAAGTTGAATGGCTTTTTGTTGCTATCAGTGTTGGGCTGATTGTTGCAAGTGTGTGGCTTGACCTTAAACAACCAACTTACATGTCCGATATTACAAAACTTTTGACAACTGGTGGGTCAGTTGAAGATATTTTGATGAAAGGTTTGTTGATGCTTGCTTGCACTCTTGGGAGCACAGCAATTTCTATTATTGTTGGCTTCCTTGTTGCAAAGATTGCTTCTGGTCTTTCACTTAGAATAAGGTCGAATATTTTTGACAAAGTACAAGGATTTTCAGCTAATCAAATCAAAAAATTTTCAACTGCTAGTTTAATTACAAGAACAACAAACGATGTTACAAACATTCAAAATCTTGTTTCTTTTGGTATGCAATCAATTATTAAGGCTCCTATTATGGCAATTTGGGCGATTGTGATAATTCTTGGGAAAAGTTGGAAGTGGAGTGCTTTGACTGCATCTGCCGTTGGCGTTTTAATGATATTGATTTTGATACTAACAATTTTTGTTTTGCCGAAATTCAAAAAAATTCAAAAACAAACTGACAGCATCAACAGAATTATGCGTGAAGATTTAACTGGTGTTAGAGTTGTCAGGGCTTATAATGCAGAAAAATATGAAGAAAATCGTTTTGGAAGGGTTAACTCTGATTTGACAAAAACTAATCTATTTGTTGGTAGATTAATGTCACTTATTAATCCTTTTATGACATTTATTATGAGTGGGCTTAGTCTTGGAATATATTGGCTCGGAGCAGGAATAATTCAAGAAACCAGCATAAGTTTGAAACTTGAAGTTTTTAGCGACATGGTGGTTTTTATGAGTTACGCTATGCAAGTTGTTATGGCTTTTATTTTGTTGACTTTGGTTTTTGTAATGTATCCTCGTGCATCTGTTTCAGCAAAAAGAATCAACGAAGTTTTAGAAGATAAATCTGACATTATTGATGGCGAAGGAGCAACTCCAATTTCACACGGTGAGATAGAATTTAAAAATGTTTCGTTTAAATATCCTGATGCTGATGAATATGTTTTAAAAAATATAAATTTTAAAGTAGGAAAAGGGCAGACGGTTGCATTTATTGGGTCAACTGGGAGTGGAAAAAGCACGTTGATAAGTCTTGTTCCAAGAATATATGATGCAACAGAAGGTGAAATTTTAATTGATGGTGTTAATGTAAAAGATTACACACTCTCTCAGATAAATGACTTAATTGGATATGTCCCTCAAAAGGCATTTCTTTTCAGCGGAACAATACAGAGCAATTTGAAATATGGAAGCAAAGCGGGAGAAAAACCTTCTGATGCTGATGTTGAGAAAGCGATTAAAATTGCACAATCAGATTCTTTTATCTCAGAAAAAGGCGGGCTTGATGCTGAAATTACTCAAGGTGCAACAAATGTGTCAGGTGGTCAAAAACAGCGTCTTGCAATTGCGAGAGCGCTTGCACGCAATCCAGAGATTATGATTTTTGATGACAGTTTTTCAGCGCTAGATTATAAGACTGACAAAAAACTTAGAACGGCATTAAAACGAGAAAAGAAGCATACTACAAATTTGATTGTTGCACAAAGAATTGGCACAATTAAAGATGCAGATTTAATAGTTGTACTTGACAACGGAGAAATGGTTGGAATTGGCAAACATGAATATCTCATGAAACAATGTCCGGTCTACAAGGAAATTGCGACGTCGCAACTTTCAAAGGAGGAACTTGCATGAGAACCAGAAATTTTGATAAACCAAAGAATTTTAAGAAATCTTTTGCTGATTTGTTCCGTTACATAAAGAAGTATATGACAGTCATAATAATTGCTCTTATTTTGGCGATTGCAGGAACAGTTCTTTCTCTTATTGGGCCAAACAAGGTTGGAGACCTTTCAAATCTTATTGCGGAAGGAATGTTTTTGCCAACTGGAATTGATTTTTCAGCAGTAAATCAAATTGCATATACACTCATAGTGATATATTTGCTCAGTGTCATCTTTACTTATGTGCAAGCTTTCATTATGACAACAGTTACCCAACGAGTTTCAAAAAAACTTCGAGGAGACATATGTTCAAAAATTAATAGGCTTCCATTAAGATATCTTGATAGTCATTCTCATGGAGATATTTTGAGTCGGGTAACAAACGATGTTGACACAATTGGTCAAAGTTTAAATAACAGTGTGACTTCGCTTGTAACTTCACTTTCCATGCTCATTGGCTGTATAATTATGATGGTTATCACCAACTGGATAATGGCGCTTTCAGCTATTGGTGCAACAATAATTGGATTTGTTCTAATGGGCGTCATAATGAGTAAATCTCAAAAATACTTCAAAGCGCAACAAGAGACTCTTGGTGAACTTAATGGCAAAATTGAAGAATCATATACGGGACACGCAATTGTTAAAGCTTTCAATGGGAAGAATGATGAAAAAGAAAGTTTTGAAAAAACAAATTCTGCTCTTTACACGAATGCATGGAAATCTCAGTTTTTCTCTGGGATTATGCAACCTCTGATGGCATTTGTTGGGAATTTCAGTTTTGTTGTTGTGTGCGTTGTTGGGGCTGTTTTGTGCTCAAAAGGAATGATTGATTTTGGTGTTATTGTTTCGTTTATGATTTATATAAGGCTATTTACTTCACCACTTGGCCAACTTGCACAAGTTGCCACAACTTTGCAATCTACATCAGCGGCAAGTGAAAGAGTTTTTGAATTTTTGGGTGAGAATGAACTTGAAGATGAAAGTGACAAACAAACTGTTTTGACAGATGTCAAAGGAAAAGTTGAATTCAAAAATGTGACATTTGGCTATGATAAAGGTAAAACAATTATCCATGATTTTTCAGTTAAAATAAAACCTGGTGACAAGATTGCGATTGTTGGACCAACAGGTGCAGGAAAAACAACTCTTGTAAATTTACTCATGAGATTTTATGAAGTGGACAGCGGTGAAATTTTGATTGACGATGTACCAATTTCAAAACTTAAAAGGGAGAATATCCATAAACTTTTTGGAATGGTGTTACAGGATACATGGTTGTTTGAAGGAACGATAAGAGAAAATTTAAAATATGGAAAACCAGATGCAGATGACAGAGAAATTGAACATGCGTGCGAAATTGCAGGAGTTGACCATTTCATTCGTACACTTCCAGAGGGCTATGAAACAGTTATTATGGATTCAACTTCAATATCAGTTGGACAAAAACAACTTTTGACAATTGCACGAGCAATGGTTGAAAATGCTCCTATGCTCATATTGGACGAAGCGACAAGTTCAGTTGATACACGAACTGAAAAATTAATTCAGAAAGCAATGGACAATTTGACAAAAGGAAGAACAACTTTTGTTATTGCTCACAGGCTTTCCACGATAAAGAATGCCAATTTAATTCTTGTCATGAAAGATGGAAATATAATTGAAAAAGGAAATCATAAATCACTTATGAAACAAGGTGGATTTTATAAGGAACTTTATGAAAGTCAGTTTTCAAGCAAATATTCAGAAATTGTTGAAGACTAAAAGCAAAATTTTGTTATTTTGCTTTTTTCTTTTTTTAGTTGTTTGCTATAATCCTTTTAGGAGACATTATGAAAAAATATGATTTAATTATTGTTGGAATGGGGCCTAGCGGAATTTTTTGTGCGTATGAATTAATTAAAAAACACAGTTTAAAAAACATTCTTTTAGTTGAACAAGGCAAACGAATTGAAGATAGATTTTGTCCAATGGAAAAACTTGGGAAATGTGTCAAGTGTAAACCTTTTTGTAACATAACTTGCGGATTTTCTGGGGCAGGTGCATTTTCAGATGGTAAACTTAATTCATATCATCTATCACTATATAATCAAAATGGCGACCTTTATCTTGGTGGAAATGGGGGAAGTTACATTAAGCAATATATGTCAACAGATGAGATAAAGGAACTTCTTGCCTACACGGATAATATATATTTGGACTTCGGGGCGGACAAACATCTTCATGGGATTGATAATAGAGATGAGATTATAAAATTGCAAAACAAGGCAAAAGAAAGTGGGCTTGAACTTGTCGATTTTCCTATTCGCCATCTTGGAACAGAAAAGGCACATATTTTGTATACAAAGATTGAAAAATTTTTAGAAGACAAAGTTGATATGCTTTTTAATACACAAGTTGAAGATTTAATAATTGAAGAAGGAACAATAAAGGGAGTTAAAGTAAGAAATACTCTTGATAAAGATGGCAAAGTTGAAGAAATTTTTGGAAAAGATGTTGTACTTGGTGTTGGGAGAAAAGGGGCAGGTTGGCTAAGTGACATATGCAATAGGCATGGAATAGAAACTCAAGTTGGAAGTGTTGACCTTGGAATTAGATATGAACTTCCAGATAGTGTTATGGAAGAAATCAACAAATATATGTATGAAGGGAAATTTATAGGACGCCCAAAACCTTTTGAAGACAAAGTTAGGACATTTTGTCAAAATCCAAGTGGATTTGTTTCTGCTGAGGTTTATGACAACGGATTAACTCTTGTAAATGGACATTCTTATAAAGACAAAAAGAGTGAGAATACAAATCTTTCTATTTTAGTTTCGCACAATTTCAATTATCCTTTTAATAAACCAATTGAATATGGCGAGAACATTGCCCAGAATGTAAATAGGTTGGCGGCGGGTGGTGTGCTTGTCCAAAGATTCGGAGATATCCTGAGCGGAAAACGCACTTGGGAAAAAGACCTTGAAAAAAATTCTGTTGTTCCAACATTAAAAGGCGCTGTTGCTGGGGATATAACTTATGCAATAGGTTATAGAACAATGACGGATATAATTAATTTTATAAAACAAATTGACCAAGTAATTCCTGGATTTGCAGGAGAGGACAACTTGCTTTATGCACCAGAAATAAAATTTTATTCAAACATAGTTGTTGTTGATAAAAATTTTGAAACAAACATCAAAAATCTTTTTTGTATAGGTGATGGTGGAGGACTTACAACAGGTCTTATGATGGCAAGTGCAAGTGGCGTTCAAGTTGCACGAAATCTGATTTCAAAAAAATAGCAGAAACAAAAAGTTTTTGCTATTTTTATTATTTAGTTTGCTTTTTTTGTTTTTGATTGTTATACTAAAAATATGTATCAAGCACTTTATAGAAAATATCGTCCAAAAACTTTTTCTGAAGTTGTTGGCCAATCCCATATAACAAAAACACTTTCAAATCAAATTAAGAAAGGCGAGATTTCTCATGCTTATCTTTTTTCAGGAAGCAGGGGGACAGGAAAGACAAGTGTTGCAAGAATTTTTGCACGTGCAATAAACTGTTTAAATCCGCAAGATGGCTCACCATGTTATGAATGTGAAGTTTGTAAAGCAATTTCAAGTCAAAACAATATGGATATAATTGAAATTGATGCCGCTTCAAACAATCGTGTTGACGAAATTCGTGAAATCCGTGAAAAGGTGAAATTTCTTCCAACAAACGGGAAGTACAAAGTTTATATAATTGATGAAGTTCATATGTTGACAGATAGTGCTTTCAATGCTCTTCTAAAAACTCTTGAAGAACCACCATCTCATGTTGTGTTTATTCTTGGAACAACTGAGCCACATAAGCTTCCTCAGACAATTTTGTCAAGATGTTTGCGTTTTGATTTTAAATTGCTTTCGCCAGAAGATTTAAAAAGGCAATTAATTTCAATTTTTGACAAGGAAAACATAAAATATGAAGACCCTGCTGTTGACTTGATTGTCTCTTCCGCTCAGGGAAGTGACCGTGATATGTTATCTATTGCTGACGCCGTTGTTTCACTTGGAAATGGAGTTGCAAGTTATTCAAATGCATTGAGCATGCTTGGGGCAACGAGTCAGCAAAAACTCTTCGAGTTTGCGGAAGCAATTTTTGCTGGAAATACTGCAAGCGCTTTTGAAATAATTGACAGCGCAGTCAAAGGCGGAATTAATATAAGCGTCTTCGCAAAAGATTTGACTGTTCATTTCAGAAACCTTCTTGTTGTCAAAGCATCTAAAAAAGCAAATGAAATTTTGAGTCTGCCATCAGAAACAATTGAAAAACTTGTTTCACAAGCAGAAAAAGTTTCGGAAGAACAATTAATGTTCCTTATGAAAAATTTCAGTGAAATTGAATCTGAATTAAAGTTTGCATTGAGTCCAAGAACTCTTGTTGAAGTTGCAACTGTTAAAGCTATTATGGGCGAAGATGGCTCAAAAAAAAACTAAAAATTCAGGTTAAACAACTTCCACCTGTCAAACAGATTTGGGGAAAATTGCTCACACGTCTTCGTGAAAACGGAGAGCCTGCTCTTTTTGTTGCGTGTGGTGAGATAGGGGAAACTGAACTTTCAGATAACACTCTTGTTGCAAAGACAGATAAAGATTATTTGTTTAATCTTATTGGTTCTGATGAAAACAAAGCAATAATAAGACGAACACTTAGATATTTGGGGTTTGAACTCGATTTCTCAATACAAAAAATTGCTCCCCAAAATGCTGATGCGCTAGATGATATTGAAAGTCTGAAAGAAAAATTTGGAGAGAATTTAATTGTTGAATAATGTCTTGATTTTTTCAATCGAATGATATAAAATTATATTATGTGAGGTGTTATGAAAAAACTTAGGAAATATGGCCCAATAATTTTAGGTTTGGTTTTGGTAGTTATAATGATTCCTCTTGCTTTCTTGTTTACAGGTTGCGGGAATGGAGAAAAAACGTTTGAATCAAAAACAATATACAAATACTTAGAAACTGGTCTTGCACCGCTGGGTTCCGACTGGGTTGTTGATAAGGAAGTTAAAGATGCTGATGGGAACTTGCTTGGAACAGTATATAAATATTCATCAAATGATGTTTCGCTGAACAATAAGTTAGTTACTCGTGATGGCGGAACAGGAACTCTTTATCTAACAGAAACAACAACTAATTCAAGTGGCTTTAAAGAAAATGTTAAAGAAATTACAACAGAAACAAAAAAAATTGAGTGTTCAGTAACTAAATATTACAACGGATATATCTTAGGCATTAAAGAAACAGAGGACGTAGCTTTTTACATTTATGCAGAAACAAAAGATGATGTTCTTAATGTTATGAGTGACACTGCTCACGTCTACAAAACAATAGATACAATTAAAGCATATATCGATCAGTACAAAGAAAGCAAAAAAGAATTTGTTTGTTTCTTTGGAGATAATTTAGGTAATATATAACCCTTGCAAATTGCAGGGTTTTTTATTTTAATAAAAATGTTTGATTAATTTTAAAATATATGATAAATTATTGCTATTGAACTAAGGAGGCTTTATTATGGGCGGATACAGAGGCGGTTTCGGAGGAAACATGGGCGGTTTTGGAGGCGGTTTTAACATGCAACAACTTGTTAAACAAGCCCAAAAAATGCAAGAAGATTTGGAAAAAGCAAAACAAGAACTTATTCAGACTGAGTTTACAGCAAAGTCGGGTGGGGGAATGGTTGAAGTTGTTATGACCGGCGACAAAAAAATTAAATCAATAACAATAAAACCTGAAATTGTTGACCCAGATGACATTGAAATGTTGCAAGACCTTATCATTGCAGGGGTTAATGACGCGATTGACCAAATTGAAAAAGTTGAAAAAGAAAAAACTCCAAGTGTTCCAGGATTGATGTAATGAACCAAATTGAAGCACTTGAAGAACTTGTTTGCGCTTTCAGGACTCTTCCAGGAGTTGGTCTTAAAACTGCGCAACGATATGCATATAAAGTTATAAATTCCGAAAAATCATATGCGGAAAATTTTTCGCATGTAATTTTGCAAGCAAAAGAAAAAATTGGATTTTGCAAAGAATGTGGGGATTTTACAGACAAAGAAGTTTGTGATATTTGTTCGCAAAGAAATCCAAAAACAATTTGCGTTGTTAAAGAACCAAAAGATGTTGTTGCTATTGAAAAATCAAAAAGTTTTTCTGGAGTATATCATGTATTGCATGGGACGTTAAATCCGCTTGAAAATCGTGGACCTAACGATATACGAATAAAAGAATTGCTTGAGAGAATTCAAAAAAATGGAACAGAAGAAGTTATCATGGCGACAAATCCTGATGTTGAAGGTGACGCAACAGCAATGTATATTGCAAAACTTTTAAAACCATTTGGCGTGAAAGTTACAAGACTTGCACAAGGTGTTTCAATGGGCAGTGAACTTGAATATGCAGATGAAGTTACGTTGGCACGCGCAATTGAAGCAAGAAGAGAAATTTAGGAAAAATACAATGAAGTTTTTAGAAGAAGTTGAAAATTTGTTACATAACAAGATTAAAAAGTTGGGGGCAGAGGCAAATGTCAGTCTCTCTTTTTCTGATCGCCCAGAATTATGCGATTTCCAAACGAATGTTGCATTTTCACTTTCAAAAATTCTAAAAAAATCTCCGATTATGATTGCAAATGAAATTGTTGAAAACATGGAAAATGAGAATTTCGAGATTTTTGCAGTTGCACCAGGTTTCATAAATGTAAAACTTAAAGATAAAATGCTTTCAAAGATTTTGGAAGAACTTTACAGCGACCCTAGAGTTGGAATTGAAAAAATTGAAAACAAAAAAGTTTTAATAGATTATGGTGGGCCTAATATTGCAAAACCTTTGCATGTTGGACATTTGAGAAGTGCAATAATTGGAGAAACAATTAAGAGACTTTGCAGATTTGTTGGGAATGATGTGACAAGTGATGTTCATCTTGGAGATTGGGGGCTTCAAATGGGACTTGTCATTGCGGGTATAATGGAAAAATACGACTGCAAATATTTTTTCACAGGAGAAGGAGAAAAACCTTGTTTTGATTTTGAAGAACTTGCAGGAATATATCCTGAAAGCAGTGCACGTTCAAAAGTTGACGAAGAGTTTAAAGCCCGAGCAAAAGAAATAACTGTTAAACTTCAACAAAAGGAAAAGGGTTATTATGACCTTTGGAATGAAATAAAAAACATTTCAATTGATGACATAAAAAAAATATATAAAATTCTTAATGTAGATTTTGAACTTTGGAATGGAGAAAGCGACAGCGAACCTTACATTAAAAATGTATTTGAGATTCTTAGTGAAAAAAATTTGATTGAAAAAAGTGAAGGGGCGGAAATTGTTAATGTCGAACGAGAAACTGACACAAGTCCAATGCCTCCTCTCATTGTTCGTTCCAGCGCTGGAGCAGAACTATATGCAACAACTGAACTTGCAACAATCATTTCGCGCGTTCAAAATTATTCTCCAGAAGAAATAATATACTTAACAGACAATCGTCAATCTTTGCATTTTAACCAAGTGTTCAGGGTATGTTCTTTGGCGGGCATTGCTGAAAACGCGAAACTTACTCATATAACTTTTGGGACAGTAAATGGAAAAGATGGGAAACCTTTCAAAACGCGTGACGGAGGAACAATGTATCTTTCGGATCTAATTGAAATGGTTAAAGATGCATGTCGTAAAAAACTGTTGGAAAATCAAAAAATTGAAGACGACCAAATTGAAAAATTAGCAGAGCAAATTGGAATATCTGCGCTTAAATTTGGTGACATGATAAATTATCCTTCAAAAGACTATATTTTTGATATTCCAAAGTTTTGCAGTTTTGAAGGTAAAACTGGTCCATACATGCAATATTCAATTGTGAGAATAAATTCAATTTTAGACAAAGCAAAAGATTTTGAGCCTTGCTTTGAAATTGTAAACCAGGAAACGCGAGAAGTTATAATTAATCTTTTAAAGTTTGCCAAAGATGTTGTTTGCGCTTATAGAGATTATGCACCAAATATTTTTGTTCAAAGTGCATATAACCTTGCGTCCAGTTTTAGCACTCTTTATAATAAAACAAACATTTTAAATGAAGTTGACAAAAACAAAAGAAATTCACTTTTAACCTTAATAAAGACCGTTAAGACAGCACTTCAAATTTTTGCAGAATTACTTGCTATTGATATTCCAAAAAAAATGTAAAAAATTATTAAAAGACTATTTACTTTTTTAAAATTATGTGTTATTATGTAGTCGTTAATATAGGAGATAAGAAATGAAAGAAATGAAAATTGAAGAAGTGTTTGAGGCTTTGGCAGGAGCAGTTGCAATTACTGCAGTTGGAAAATATCACAAAAAGGAAATTCGTAAAATAACAAATAAAAAAATGGAACAAGTTAAAAAAGATCACCCAGAAATGTCAAATAAAGACTTAAAACAATTAAAAAAAGGAACAAAAAAAATGACAAATAACCTTATGAATCAAGATGGAAGCCATGTCCTTTCTGCTATGTACGAGCTTGTAAAGTCGGCTTTAGCTTGTGATGTTATTGGTACTGGTGAGCAATCATTTGATAAATCTGAAGTAAAAGATCAAGAAAAATAACGGCATCAGCCGTTTTTTTTAAATAACATTGAAGTGTTAGCGCTTTTGAAACCAGCAGAATTAATGTTAAGGGACTCTACTTTAAAGTAAAGTTCCTTTTATTTTAATTCCCTGTGATGATTTTTATTTTTTAAACATAAAAAAAGAGCAATTATGCTCTTTTTCTTGCACGTTTTCTAGCTGCTTCTTGTTTCTTTTTCTTTTTAACGCTTGGTTTAAGATATGCTTCTTTTTTTCTTATATCTCCAATAATTCCGTCGCGTTGGCATTTGCGTTTGAAACGTTTAAGTGCGCTGTCTAAACTTTCGTTTTCGCCAACTTTAACCATTGTCATGTTACTGTTCACCACCTTTTAGGTTTTAATTTCAGAGTAAGTATATCAAAAATATGAAAAAAGTCAACTAAAAATTTCAGTTTTATATAAATATGTGATATTATAATTTCGTGAGTACAAAAATTTTGATTGGAAATTCGCTTGCGGAAGTTACACAAGCAGTTATTAATGAAATTCCTATTTCAAGTTCTGTTGACCTTGAAAATTTTGTTGTTGTTCCTGACAGATTTTCTCTCTTTGCAGAAAAAGAAATTTTTGAGTGTTTGGGAATAAAAACTTCGTTTAATATAAAAGTTCTTGGCATTTCAAAACTCGCTAAATATTTTTTAACAAAACAAGACCTTCTTTCGAAAGACCAAAGTGTTTTGGAAGTGTTATTAATTCTGAAAAATAATAATTTCCCTTCTTTTTCAAATCCAACACTTGAACTTGCTAATGAAATATTTGCAATTATTTCACAACTTAAATCAAGTAATATTTCTTGTGCCGAATTTTCTGCAAAAGCAACAAATCAAAAACTTTCTGATTTAGCAAACATTTTTTCCATTTATGAATCCATGAAAACTAAACCTGATCAAAGTGATTTGTTGTCAAATCTTGTGACTTTTCTTGATGTTGAAAAAGTTTCAAAATCCAATTTCTTTTTTGCAGGTTTTGATAGTTTAACTGAACAAGGAGGGAAAGTTTTAGAGAAGCTCATATTGAACGGGAAAAATGTGGTTGTTGGAGCGATAATGCCTGACAAACAAAAGAATTCGTTCGTTTATGATTCTGATATAATGAATAAACTTTCAAATATTTCTCGACTTAATAAAATTGCTTTTGAAAAGATTTTTATTAAACAAAACATTTCTAATTTTTCTGAACATATTCTTAAAAATCTTTTTTCATATTCAAAAACTCAATTAGAAACAAACAATGTTCATTTGTTGGAGTTTGAAACACCTACAGATGAGATAACAGAAGTTGCAAAAACAATAAATTTCTATGTACAAAAAAAAGGATATAGATTTAAAGATTTCAATATTCTTTGCGGGAATTTAGAAGAGGAAAAAGAGCGTTTTGAAAAAATATTTTTGGAAAGAGAAATTCCTGTTTTCTTTGACATTGCAACGAAAATTTCGACATTGCCAATTTATTCATTTCTTAAAAATATTTTCGAATTTTTCAATACAAAGTCGTATGCCTCATTATTAAACATTCTCACAAATGTATATTCAAAAATTTCATTTGATGAGATTTCAGATTTTCAAAATTATATTTCTTCAAAAGGTTTTTTTGAAATTTCACATTGTGCAAATTTCCCTGACATAGAAATTTTTGTAGATAAACTAAATGAAATAGAAAAGAAATATCAAAGTGCCAAAACTTTTGATGATTTTTCTAAATTAACAAAAAATCTTTGTGACCAATTTTTTGTGTTTGAAACAACAAATGAAATTGTTGAGCAATTAAAAATAAAAAATTGCAATGAAGAAAAAATTTATGTACAAATAGAAAATGTTTTTGAAACCATAATTAAAACTCTTTGTTTTAATGAAGAAATTGATTTTGGAAATTATGTTGAGATATTTTTAAAACTTTTTGGCGATAAAGAAATTTCATCAGCGGGGCTTTCTGTCGATTGTGTTTATGTGGGAAGTCAAAAATCTTTCTTTGAAAAAAGAAAGGTGCTTTTTGTGACCTTTGCAAAACAGGGCACAATTCCTATGACGACAAAAGATTTAGGGCTTATGTCTGATAGCGATATTGCAAAAGTTTCGCTTCCAATTCAACCAACTATAAACATGATTAACAAGAGAAACAAACAAAAACTTTTGTTTGATTTGACACTTGCAGATGAGGTTTTTGTTTCAGTTTCTGAAGATGAATTGGGGGAAAAAGTTGAAAAATCAATCATCTTTGATGAATTCAAAAAGATGTTTACTTCGCAAAATAAAGAAATTCAAATCTTAAGTAAATTTAACGAAAAATTTGTAGGCGAGAATCTTGATGAATTTAATTTTCAAACAAAATATGATTTAAATGAATTTATTATAAATCTCAAAAATGAAAATAAAATTTCAAACTCAGATATTGAAAGACTTGTTGGGAAACAGGATTGTCTTGAAGAAAATTTGTCAAACCCTGAAAAAATTTTTGGACGAAAATTTTCTCCAACGCAAATTGAAAAGTTTTATGAGTGTCCACTTAAACACTTTTTGCTTTATGGACTCAGAGTTAAGGAAAATCCAAAAGGCAAATTTGATGGGCGTGATTACGGAAACTTTTTTCATATCTATGCACAGAGTTTTGTTGAACGCAATTTAAAAAATATTAGAAATTTGAATGAGAGTGACATTGATAGAGAACTTGACAAAATTTTTGAAATTATAAAAAAAGATGAAAGATTTAAACTTCTCTATGAAAACACTGAAAATTTACATTTGTTCCAAATTTTGAAAAAAGAGGCAAAAATGCTTCTTTCTCAAATTGTTTATGAACAAAAAAATTCAAACTTTTTTGCAAAATTTGTTGAAAAGTTCTTTGAATTTTTAATTGATGATTTTAAAATCTGTGGCGTAATTGACAGGGTTGATTTGTCTGAAAATTTCTTTAGAGTAATTGATTATAAATCTGGTGAAACAAAAAGAAGTTTGATTGCTTTCCAAAATGGAATTGAATTGCAACTTTTTCTATATCTTTTTGCCATAAAGGAAATTTATGGCTACAAACCTGCTGGCGGATTTTATATGCCGATAAGTGGAGATTTCTCGAAAGATGGAGATTCAAAAAAATTTGTTCTAGATGGATTTGTTTTGAGAGATTCACAAGTTATAAAAGACCTTGACAGAAGATTTGGCAGAAATTTATCAAGTGACATAGTTTCGCTTAAACTTGCAAAATCTTCCACTGTCATGAATCTCGTTCTTTCAACTTCGAAAAATGTTTTCAGCGAACAAGGGTTTGAGAATGCTTTTGTATATTTGAAATTACTTTTAAAAAATTTTAGAAAAGAAGTTTTATCTGGAAAAATTTCTGCAATTCCAACGGGTGAATTTGTGTGTTCGAAATGTCCACTTTATGGCGTGTGTTCATTTAAACAAAATTTGAGTCAAGAACCGCGTGAACTTGGTCGAGAAATTTCTGAAGATATAATTAATAGGATTGTTGAAAATGGAGAACAAATTTAAGAAAATTGAAGAACAAGAAAAGGTGATTGATGTTGAGTCAAGCGCCATTGTTTCTGCGTCTGCAGGAAGCGGAAAAACCAGCGTTATGATAAGAAAAATTATGAAATATCTTTTGTCGGGAGAATGCACAACGCAGAACATTCTTGCGCTTACTTTTACAAATCTCGCTGCTGGGGAAATGAAAGACAGACTGGCGAGTGAGTTAGAACGAGAAGTTGAAAGAAATGGGAATTTTGAACTTCTGAATCAAATTGATTATTTGCCTCAAGCAGATATTTCAACTTTCCACTCATTTTATGAAAAAATTGTTAAAAAATATTTTTATGTTGCAAAAATATCTCCCAGTTTCAAAATCGCAAACGAAGAAACGTTGCAACAATTTAAAGAACAGGCTTTTAAAAAATCCATTGAAAATTTAAAAAATAAAAATCCTGAAAAATATTTTGAACTTCTTGATGTGCTTGGAAAAAAAAGAAGCGACAATTCAATTAAACAAAGAATTTTTATGATAGATGAATTTCTATCATCACAATTTAATCCTGAAAAATGGCTCGATGAAATTGCTCTTTCAATGGAGAATAATAAAGAAGAAACTCTTTCGATTTTCTTTTCTGATATTTTTGCAAGCGTGAATTCTTCCATGAAAAAATTAGATAATGTATTAGGGTCTGCGAAGGATAATAATGAAATAAAACTTGTTCAATATATTAATTCTTGCCAAAGTTTGCTTTCTGGATTACAAATTACAAATTACAAAGACCTTTATGAAAAATTGATTTATGATTTTTCATTTCCTCAATTAAAGAGTAGTTTAGCAATGCCGAAAACAGAAAACTTTTTTAAGGTTAAAGCAATTAAAGACTCTTTTATGGAAAATGTTAAATCACTTAGAACAAGCAATTTGGGTTCTTTTGAAACAATTATTTCGTCGTTTTCTTCATGTAAAGAAAATCTTGAAATTTTGATTGAACTTTATAGACAATTTAAGAAAGAGCTTTTTGAAATAAAAAAACAGAAATTTGAATTTGATTTTTCTGACCTTGAGCAATTATGTTATGAAATTTTGCAAAATGAAGAAGTTAGAAATGAAATTAAAAAATCTTATAAAAAAATTTTTGTTGATGAATTTCAAGATATAAATCCAATGCAATCTGAAATTTTGAAGCTTATTCAAAATGACAATGTACTTTATGTCGGTGATGCAAAGCAAAGCATATATTCCTTTAGACAATCAGATGTTGATATTTTCATTGAAAAATGCAAAGAATTTGCTGAAAGAGATGAGTTTGAAGAACTTAAACTTAATGTAAATTTTAGGACAAATAAAAAGATTTTGGATTTTAACAATGAGGTTTTTAACTGCCTTATGACACAAAATACTTGCGGAATCGATTATAAAAACACTTCCCAATTTAAAGGTGAAAGCGAAAACTTTTGTGATTTGGCAAGTGTGCGAATTGTTGGGATTGAAGAGGCTGAAGATGAAATTGTTGTTCCAAACAGTGTTAGAAAAGTTTTTGATTTTAGTGCAAAAAGCAAAAGCGGATTAGAGGCAAAGGTTGTTGCTTGCGAAATAGGTAAGTTATTAAAACAAAAAATTAATATTGGTGGAGAACAACGACAGATAAATTTTGGAGACATTTGTATATTACTTAGAAGCAGGTCGAAATTTTTGGGGCAACTTGAAACTGTCTTTAATGAGTTTGAAATTCCTTATGTTGTGAACAGTGAATTTAATCTTTTGAATTCAAAAGAAGTCAGAATTTTAATTTCAATATTAAATTTGGCATTAAATGAAAAAGATGATATGAATTTGGTTCCTGTTATGCTTTCTCAGTTTGGTGGTTTTTCTTATGATGAACTTGCCGAGATAAAACTTAATTCTGACGGTGAATTTTTTCACGAAAGATGCAAAAATTATTTTGAAAAAAATAATAATTTAATTTCTCAAAAATTAGGAAATCTTTATAAATTAATTAAAGATTTAAGATTTGAAATTAATTTGTTTGGTGTTAAAAATGCACTCGAAAATTTAATTATTAAAACAAATTATTATGACAAAATTTTATTTGCCGAAAATGGAACACAAAGAATTAATTTTGTTAAACAATTTTTAAAACATATTGAAGAAACAAATTTAAACTATGATTTTGTTAATTTAATTAGTTATCTTTCTTCTGTTGGAGAAATCAAAGTTTCAACAATACATAAAAAAACGGAAAATTGTGTCCAAATTACTACAATACATTCGAGCAAAGGTCTTGAATATCCAGTTGTAATTTTGGCTGATGCGGGAAGAAATTTTTTGAAAAAAAGAGTTCAAACGGCTGATTTAGAAGTAGACAAAAAATTTGGATTAGCTATAAAAAATTATGACAAGAGCGAAAGAAAAGTTTACAATTCTATATTTAATCAAATTATAAAAAAATCAATAAAAAAGAAGGAAATTGGCGAGAGTCTTCGACTGTTGTATGTTGCTTTAACTCGCGCGAAAAACAAACTTTTGATTACGGGAACACTTCCTAAATGTGTTGGGAATTTCAATTTTGATGAAGATTACTTATCTGTTGAACCAACATACATGAATTATATATTGGGTGCGATTGACGGAAAAAAAATTGATGGAACAGAAATTGAATTTGTTGGCGAAGAAAATTTCGAAAAAGAGGATTTTGGAAAGGAAATTGTTGATTGTGCACGATTTAAAAATATTAAATTTGAAAAATTTCAATATCCTTATGAGAGTGAAAAAGATTTTTCATTGAAGACATCTGTTAGTGAAATTGCATTCCAAAATGACGGCTATGAAACGGTCAATTTTTCTCCTGTTGATTTCAAAACTAAGGAACACTTCGAGGAGAGAATTGTCCCAGAACAAGGAATTATTTTGCATGATATTTTGGAAAAAATAGATTTCGACAGTCGACAAATAGAAACTGATTTGAAAGATATAATTGAATCCATTGACGAAGAATATTTTGAAAAAGACTACTTATATAATTTGTCACTTGAAAATATTAAATTAATTAAAAATTTAATTCCTAAAAATAATATTAATTATAAGGAAAAAGAATTTATGACCTATGCTAGCCAAAGAGAAATTTTTGGAAATGGGGGAAATGAAAAACTATTAATTCAAGGCAAAATTGATTTCTTTTCGTGTGGTGAAAAAAATATTTTAATTGATTATAAATATACAAATATTAATTCTGATGAAAAATTAATTATTAAATATAAAAAACAACTTCTATCTTATAAATTTGCAATCGAAACTTCTACTAATATTAATATTGATGAAATTTATATTTTAAATTTAAAAAAATCAAAATTATTAAAAATTAGTTAAAAAATAATTTTCAAAAAATATTTTAAAATTATTAGTTAATTCTTTATCAATGTGTTATACTAATGCAAGAAAATTGGAGGAAATATGAAATATTTAGGAGCGGATTTATTTCAAAATATAGTTGCATTCTTTCAATCTGCAAGAGAAAGCATTTCGCTTGAATATCTTTTGTATATTTTTGTAGGAATTGAAATATTAACTATAATTGTATTTTGTTTTATTGTTCACAATGTATATGAACTTAAATTAATTCGTGCTGTTGATAAAATAAACGCATATTTGTATGAAGTTCAATATATCAACGAAAACAACTTAATTGAATTTAATAACATGATGAAACGTGTTCCAAAAACACTTCGTTATCATTGGCAACAATATATGCTTAATCGTGATAAAAATCCAAGTTACTATATGTCAGTTGAAAACTGCATTGACCGCCCACTTAAAACAAGCACTTTTTCGACGACAATAAAAACATTTAAATATCTTGGTTTTGTTTATGCAATCCTTTCATTCATAATAAGCTGTGGTTGGGCTACGGGACTTGCAAGCGTTGCACCTGATTACTTTATTTTGGTTTTTGCAATTCCACTTGTTATTTTGCTTTTGACATATCTTTTCATTTTAGTTTTGAATATAAGAAAAACATCAAATGCAAATGAGTTATATCAAACTTTCCAAATTTTTAACAGATTTATTGATAAAGCAGTTTCAACTATGCCAGACTACGTTGACTTTGAAGTTTTGTTTACAGCGCAAGAAATTCAAAGGGGTATTCCAGTTTTAAATGAATACATCGAGAAACGCCAACTTCAAGAACAAGAAGAAATGAAACGTGCACGTGAAAATGCAATACAACATGAACAATATAATTTTGAATCTGCTGGAGAAAAAGGCGAACTTGTCTTAGAACGTGCTATGAAAGAAACTGAACTTTTTGTTAGTTTGAGAAGTAGACTTGAAGCAGAGATTCAACAACTTGAAGGTGAAATTGAAAGCTTGAAACGAAACTTTGACAACACGACAAAAGATTATCAGAAAAAACTTCAAGCAAGTAAAGAAAACAGTGAACGTTTGAGAGAACAACAAGAAGCAACGACAAATAGAATTGAAAATAATTACATCAGAAAACAACAGGCTGATGAAATAAGAAAACAAGAGCAGATTGAAAAAGACCAAGAAGATGCTCAACTCAGATTTAATCAAGAGATTAATAATCTTGCAACTGAGATTCAAAAACGTAAAGAAGAACTTCAAGAAGCAAAAGTCAACGTTGAAAAATCTATGCTTTCAGAATATAAAACTTTTGCTAACAAAATTTATAAAGAAATTCGTGACACCGTTAACGAACAAGTTAAAGAAGAGCGAGAAGAGTTGATTAGTTCAAGAGAAGAGGTCGCTCGAGAACTTGAGGACACGTTGGCAAAACTTGATAAAATTGAAAAAGAAAACAAAATTTTGTCAAATAAAGCAGAAGTGCGCGATGAAAAAAATAAACCAGATTTTGAAGTGAAAAACAAACCGCAAGAAAAACTTGATGCAGAAATTGACAACAATAAAAAAATTGAAGTAACGGTTGAAGCAAATGCTGAAAAGCAAACAAATAAACAAAATGATGGAAAGCCTGTGACCGAAGATGGAGCATATGACTCCAACGGAAATTACAGATATAAAAATGGCGCATATTTTGATAAAGATGGAAATTTCCATGACAAAAACGGTAACGTGTTTGACGTTGATGGGCGCAAGATTGAATTGTTTGAAGATGAAAAAGTTGATGAAATAAAGCAACCTACACCAGTAATTTTTGGAGAAAATTCTTTTGACGCATTTGACAATGAACCTAAAAAAGAAGACAAAATTGAATTTAATGATTTCTTTGAAGATGAAATGTTTGGGGCAGATGATTCTTTCATAAACATAAAACCAGCAGGAAAACGTGGAAGACCTAAAAAAGAGACAACTGCTAATGTCACAAAAAAAGCAGTTGGTAGACCAAAGAAAAACGTGAGTGCTGAAACAAAAGTTAAAAAACCTGTTGGCCGTCCAAAAAAGACTATTCAAAAAAATGATTTAGATGAAAATCTTCGTTCAATAGAAAATCGTTTAAGAGAACAAAATGAACTTCTTAAACAACAACAAAAGGCGCTCGACCTTACAATAAAAAATGTTATTAGACCGAAAAATTAAAATAGAAAAAACTGTTCAAATAATGAACAGTTTTTTATTATTAAAATTAAAAAGTTTGTCATATAATAATTTTGTGATAGAATGAGATTATGAAAAAGATATTTGTATTTTTGATGATTATATGTTGTTCTTTTCCATTGATTGGGTGCACATCTGCACGCAATCTTTCTTCTGTTAACACGAAGTTTTCATCGCTATATTTTGTTTTAGATACCTCGAAGGCGAACTTAAATAATATGACAAGTGCAGAAGAGGGCGCTGTAAAAAATGCAATAGAAACGCAAGCATCTAAGTATTTGCAAGAATTGAAATTAAGATACTATAATGCTCTGGACAAACAAGAAGAATTAGGCACGATTTCAACTAATGAAAAAGTTATTTATAAAAATCATTTTACTCCATATGTTAACTGGGACGGTCAAAATTATATTATAGAATTAAAGTTTTATTCTTCGATTTCTTCAAACATATTTTTGCAAAGCAGTGAAAATTATGAAATTAAGAATGTAGAAGAAACGTTTTCAACTAAGACATATGTAAAATATTCAGGAATTTTTTCTAAAACTCCAAACAATATAATTACGTCAACTTTAGAAAATTATTTTAGTGACAAAATAAAAGCGGATTTGTCATTAATTGGTTCAGAGTCTCTCTCGAAACTTGGCGAAATAAATTACTATTATTTATTCCTTTCTGAAAACGCCAGGGTTCATGCGCTTGGGACAAGTGAAATTGCCTCATTGGGAGAAAAGACAGCATTCTGTTTTGATTCAGCAACAACTGATTATGAATTTTATGTTGTTCAAGCAAATGCCTTAGCATATTATCTTCTTGCTCTTGCGATAACTTTTGTTTTTATTTCAATTTATTTAATTGTTATCTATTTTAAAAAAGATAAAAAAACAGATGATATGATTGAGATAAGTTAAAGGCTAAATTTTGACAATGAAAGTTAAATATTTGACTTTCATTGTTTTTGTTGTTACAATGTGCGTGATGCAAAGTTCTGAAAAAAGAAAAATGAAATCTAACATGAAGCGCAGAATGATTGAACTGCTGTGTCTAATTCCTGCTGGGATTGGATTTGCGGTCTTATTTTGGTGGCTTAATTTGTCGCTTTCGCTTCAGCTTCTTTTAACTGTTGTTTGTTGGGGTGCTGTCTTTGTTATAGTTGATATAATTGTCATGTTGATAACTAAAAAAGTGGCAGAGAACCAAAGTAAAAAACCGAAAAGAAAAGACCCATTTGCGGATTAGGAGAATGTTATGGATAAGAAAAAAGATTTTAAAACAATGCCCCACAGTATCGAAGCAGAGCAATCTGTTCTTGGCTCAATGTTAATAAATAACGAAGCCCCGTTGACAATTTTGTCTGCACTTTGTGCCGACGATTTTTATTCCAATGCCAACAAATTAATTTTTTCAAAAATGCAAGAACTATATCGTGCAAATACACCAATTGATTTTGTTACTTTAACGGATATATTGGATAAATGTGGAGAACTTGAAAATGTTGGAGGAATTGATTATATAACAACCCTTACAAATATTTTGCCTTCAGCAACAAACTTTCAATATTATGTTGATATTGTAAAACGTGATTCGCTTTTTAGAAAACTTATTCAAAGTGGACAAAAAATAATAGAGAATGCTTATGAAGCAACAGATGACAAAAGTGCTCTTAAATTTGCTGAAAAAGAAATCTTTGACATTTCAGAGCAACAAGATTTTTCGTCCTTGGAGCATATTGATGGTGCCTTAAAAGAAGTTATGGAGAAACTCAACAAAATTGCAAAGGACCCTAATGCTTTGCGTGGTCTTTCAACTGGACTTACTGACCTCGATGCAATAACAAACGGTCTCCAAAATTCTGACCTAATTTTGCTAGCAGCACGTCCTGGTGTTGGTAAAACTTCTCTTGCAATGAACCTTGTTAATAATGTAGCAATACAAGGCAAAAAAAGTTGTGCCATCTTCTCGCTGGAAATGCCAAGAACACAAATAGCACAGCGTTCAATGTGCTCTATTGGTGGAGTTAGCATGGAAAAAGCGCTAAAAGGTCAACTTTCTGTTGATGAGTGGACAGCGCTTGTTAAAGCAAGCAGAAAACTTTCCGAAGCAAAAATTTATATAGACGATTCAAGTTTAAATGACCCAAATGACATTCTTTCAAAATGCAGAAGAATTAAAAGAGAGCATGGGCTTGATCTTGTTATGATAGATTATCTTCAACTTATGCGCGCAGATAAAAATTCAAATTATGACAACAAAGTTTTGGAAGTTGGAGAGATTACACGTTCTTTGAAAATTGCAGCGAGAGAACTTGATGTGCCTATAATTTTGCTTTCTCAATTGTCTCGTGCAGTTGAATCAAGAAAAGGTGACCATAGACCTGTTCTTTCTGACCTTAGAGACAGTGGTTCGATTGAACAAGATGCTGATATTGTTATGTTTATTTATAAGCCTGATATGTATAACGACGTTGTAAGCGAAGAACCTGATGTTGCTGAACTTATAATTGCAAAACATAGAAATGGACCGCTTGGCACTGTAAAACTTAAATGGGTTGGTGAAACAACAAGTTTTGAAAATTATAGCAAAAGTTATGTTCCAAAAACTGTTGTTGCCGAACAACCATCAGGACAAGATGAAGAACCGCTCAGTGAAGAAGAATTGAATGAGATAAAAGATTTGTTTTAAAAATTTGCCTTTCATGGCAAATTTTTTTTGACTGTAAGATAATTTTTTTGGCGTATTTTCCAATATTTCAGGGTCTGAAATGTTCAGTTTATATAGAATTTGTATAAAAATGTCTAAAAAGGTCGAATTTTGTAAAAAATAGTTTTGTTTTTTTACAAAATTAATGTACAATAATGGCAGACGTTGTTGACAATGTAAAAAAATCAATTTTATAATTTTATTGTTTATTAATTTTAATAGGCATAATTTTTTACAGCAAAGGAGAAAAAATGGAACTTAAAGTTTGGGCCAAGACAATGTTGACAGTTCAAAGATATCTCGAAAAGGTCACTAAGGCACTTGACCATGTAATTTACAAAAAGGCCATTGCGTCTATGTTTGTCAATTCTAAAAATATTCACGAGTATAACGGTGAATCAGTAAGCAAATTTATTATTAATGTGATGGATAGTAAAATTAACCTAATTAACCTTAATACAATTTGCATTAATGGACTGAAGAAAATTGACAGAACTTGTGCTAAAATTTTAATTTTGAAACATGTTGATGGAAAGACAAGTGCAGAAATTGCAAAACTGCTTGGTCTAAGCGACAGAACTTATTTCAGGCGACTTAACAAGGCATATGATGAGTTTGAAAAATATTTAAAAAACAACAATTTTACAGAAGAGTATTTTATGAAAAAATATTCTTCTGAAGGTTGGATAATGGAAGTTTATGAAAAATGCTATGAATTCTTTGAAAAGGGTGTTGTTGAAAACGACATTTTCAATGCCAATTTTGATTGCTTAAGAATTATAAAAAGCATTGCAAATCCCATTCATTCATCATATTCATAATAATCTTGATGTCGTTGCCTTTTTTTTCGTCTGCGGGGTTTATTTTCCGCATCTTCAAGTGCTTTGGCTGTTATTTTTGTTGGTTTAAAAAGTAAATAAATTATAATAACGCAAGGCAAACATACGGCAACAATTATTATTATTTGAGTTGTTGATGGTAGTGAACTTAAGCCACTTTCTTCAACTTGTGTTGCTTCTGCTTGTGTTGCTATTGTGAAATCAGGTTCTTCGATTTCTTCAAGTATTTCAGTATTGGAAGGGATTGTTGTTAAAAGGTCACAGAATGCACCATAAACATATCCAAAAACTTCACTACCACTTTTAATATATTTACAATAGTACCATGTTGAAGATTTATGTGAGATTGCTTCTTCGCCATCAATGGTTCCATAATATCTCAGATTTGTTTCAAGAAACGGCAAGGTTTCAACTGTGTTGAGTCCTTCCGATTGAGAAGGACTGGTGCGAAGAGCAACACCACCTGGAATAAAAACCCTGAAGCTGGCATTGGCAAAAGGTGTTTGTGGGATTCCTTTTACACATTTAACTTCACTTTTTTTTACATAACCTGTTTTATCAAAATATCGCGCTGTAAAAAAATTTGAGTTTTCGCAACTCGAGATTTCAACAAAATATGTTTGGGGGATTACAAAAAATATGTTTGAAATCTCTTCGCTACCATTTGTTGAACGATATAATTTAACATTTGATGCAACTATTTGCGCATAGTAGGATTGTGATGTTGCACAAAGGCAAGAAATTTTTGCCTTGGGAAGCAACAGTACAAATGATAAAATAACTGATATTAAAAAAAACAGTGTTGTTTTTTTAAATATATTTATTGACATGACAAAAGTATATCAGTTTTTATATGTGGGGGCTTAGCAGAAATATGTCTAAAAATAATGAAATAACTTTTAAACGGAGATATTATGACAAAAACAGAAATTCTTAAGTTGATTTATGCTATAGACAAGCAGTTAAAAGTTAGAAATGATCATAATGCCATTGATACATACAACTCTGGAACCAAAAAACATCTTAAACAACTTGAGTTTCATAAATCAAACAAACGTAATCGTTGGGTATTTGGAGGAAACCGAAGCGGGAAAACTGAGTGTGGGGCTGTTGAAACTGTTTGGCTTGCTCGTGGCATACACCCTTTCCGCAAAAACATAGACAATGTGTCAATTTGGGTTGTTTCTCTTTCAAAGCAAGTTCAAAGAGATGTTGCACAGAACAAAATATTTCATTATCTTAAACCTGAATGGATAGAAGATGTAGTCATGGAAAGCGGGTCAAAGGATTTTCCTGAAAGTGGGATTGTTGATTACATTTTAATAAAAAATGTTTTTGGGGGACACAGCAGAATTGGATTTAAAAGTTGTGACCAAGGTCGTGAAAAGTTTCAAGGAACTTCGCTTAATTATGTGTGGTTTGACGAAGAACCGCCAGAAGATATATACAAAGAATGTAAAATGAGAGTTATAGACCGCCAAGGTGAAATTTATGGAACCATGACACCTCTTAAAGGGCTGACTTGGGTATACGATGAAATTTATTTAAATGATAAGGGAGACGATGAAGTTTGGTCAATTTGCATGAGTTGGGACGATAATCCGTATCTTGCAGAAGAAGAAATAAAAAACTTGAAATCTTCTATGAGTGAAAGTGAACTTGAAACAAGGTGCTACGGAAAGTTTACGGCAGTTGGGGGTCTTGTTTATCCAGAATTTGACCCTCAGTTGCATGTAATTGACCCGTTTGAAGTTCCAAAAGAATGGTATGATAAAATTTCAATTGACCCTGGTCTCAACAATCCACTTTCTGCACATTGGTATGCAGTTGACTTTGATGGTAATGTATATGTAATTGCAGAACACTATCAAGCGGGAAAAGATATTATTTTTCACTCAAACGAAATAAAACGGATTTGTGAACGACTTAATTGGCAAAAAAAATTTGGTGATAAATATGAAGCTATAATAGATTCGGCAGCAAATCAAAAAACTCTTGCTGGAGTAAAAAGTGTAACCGAACTGTTTCTTGAAAATGGAATTTGTGTCTCACCAAAAGTTAACAAAGACCTTTTTTCTGGAATCAATCGAGTGAAATCATATCTTAAAAATGCAGAAGGAAAAGCAAAGCTTTTCATCTTCAGGAATTGTGTTAATATGATTCGAGAGATTAAAGGCTATTTTTGGGGGAATAATGATGCGCCAACAAAGAAAGATGACCATGCGATGGACGAACTTAGATATTACATTATGTCACGACCAGAAGTGCCTAAATATGAGGTTAAGAAAACTGAAATAGAGCGTGACAAAGAAAAACTTATTAGAAGACTTGATTTTGCAAAAAAAATCTCAAGGATTTAAAAAGTTTAAATAATGGAATAATTATAGAATGCTTGACAGAAAAGAAAAGATTGTTATGGGATATATTTTTGACAACTGTGAAAGCGGGAAAACAAGGCTTTTCCCTTCTCAAGAGTTGATTGATTTTCTTGTGCAAAAGAAAAATGTAATTTCCACAAGCGAACTTGATGAAATTATGATTTCATTATCAAAAGAAGGACTTATTGATTATGTGTCGAGTGATAGCAAAAACGGTTCTGTTTATTGTGTGAGTTTAAAGAATAAAGGACTTCTTTTTAAAAAAGATTTACAAAAAGAAAAGAGACATGCATCTTGGATTATCCTTAGAACGGCACTCCTTGCTATATTTAGTTTTATAATTGGCGTTTTGCTGAGAGCAATTTTTTAAATCAACTGATTTTCAGTTGATTTTTTTTTATTAAAAGGTTATAGTTATTTATAAGCGAGGGAAAATGATTCTCATAAAAAATTTATGTTTAAAGTTCACAAAAGAATTTTATGCACTCTATGGAATAAATTTGGAAATTAAGAAGGGTGAGTCTGTTTCATTTTTGGGTGAAGACAACAGTGGAAAAACGACACTCATGCGTGTGTTGTGTAAACTTGAAGATGATTATTCTGGTGAAGTATATCTAAAAAATATTCCACTTAAAAAAGTTGACTATTCAGCAGATATTGACATGGGATATATTCCTGCAACACCAATTTTCTTTGAAAAGAAAACAGTTTATCAAAATCTGCAATATATTTTAAAAGTTAGAAAGTTTTCAAAACGCGAAATTGAAGAAAAGATAAACAAACTTTTAATTGAATTTAATCTTGAAAAATTCAGAGATGAAAAGATTAAGAACTTGACACTTTTTGAAAAATATATGCTTTCTTTTGCGAGATTGTCGCTCAGAAATGTTGAACTTGTTTTGATTGATAATATTTTTGAAAAACTTAGCCAAGACGAATATGAAAAGGTGGCTGAGACAATAAGAAAACAATTTCTTCAAAATAAGACAACAACTATCATCGCAACAACATCTTCTTCAATTGCAAAAGACTTGACAAAGCGTACAATTAGGTTTAAACTTGGGTCAATAGAAGAATAGCAAATGATGACATACTAAACGTGGGGAGCACTATGAAAACAAAAACTGCTGTTTTTTCAAATTTGTGTAACAGAGAATTATTTATGCCAGGAAATGTTGTTGGTCAAAAACTCAAACTGCCTGTTTATAAGAAAATTTTCAAAGACGAGAATTTGATTAAAATTCTTGAAAATGAGTCTATTAATCAAACAGTTGATGCTTTTATAAAAAATGGGCTTAATCTTTCTCTTGCTTCTGCAAATTCCTATCTCCATAGGAATACGCTCATTTATAGAATTGATAAAATAAATAAGATGATTGGGCTCGATTTGAAAAAATTTGAAGATTGCATGATTTATGTAAATATGAGACAAATCTATTTAATGGTGGTAAAACAATAATATGATGTTTAAGAATTCAACTAAATTATTAATTGCCAACTTCGCGATTGTATGGAAGTTGATTCTTTATTATATTATTGTTTTTGGAATTACAATTGGACTTATCGCACCTTTTTTCACTGAAATAGGTCAAGCATTCAATGGTTCGGGTCTTTTGGACAAAATTGGCACTTTGCTCACTAATTTTAATGTGTCAGTAAATCCATTTGATTTAGTATTAAATCTTAATGATGCTTTCACTAGCATCTTTAGTTTGCTTTTGGGATTCTTAAAATCTAACACGGCAGTTGCACTTTATGTTTGCTTTGTTATTCTCTATTTGTTTCCTTTCCTATTAAGTCTTGCAGATTTGCCAGTTGGACAAGTTCTTTTTGGATATATGTCAAGTTTGACAAAATATTCTTTTACTGGTTCATACCTGAAATATTTCGCTCGTTCTGTTAGATATCAGCTTTTGAAACAATTAATTTTGTTGCCATTTAATATATTAATTGTTCTTGCTTTTGTTTACACTTTGCGTCTTGTAACTCTTGCATCATGGGTTGTCTATATCATGCCACTTTTGCTTGTTTCCATAGTTGTTATTTTAAGTGCGCTTAAAAAGACAATTTTTTCAGGTTGGAGTCCAGCAATAGTTGTCTATGACTGTAATATGTTCAAAGGATTTAAAAAAGGTGTAAAAGCTGTTTCTAGAAGATTCTTGAAAGTTTTCTCAACTGCACTTATGATTATGTTAATAAGCATAGCTGTAACATATCTTTTTGGAACCTTTGTTTTCCCTATAATATTCCCATTCTTTGCTTCTTTCTTCTACGTATTTGAAATGGTTATGTTCTATGGAAGCCAAGGCATGAGATATTATGTGGATTTGGATACAATTCTTTCACCAAAACGTTTGGAAGAAAATGACTCTTTTAAAAAAGTCAAATATTTAATTTAGTTGTTTATTAAATAACTTATTGTTAAAAATTTAAAAAAGGAAAATAAAATGAACGAAAATGAAAATTTATTGCACCAAGAAGGTGCAAATTCTGAAGTTGCATCTTCAGAAATAAAGCATGAAAAAAGGAAGATTAAACAATTTGCTCAAAGAAAAAACTTGATAAAAAAAATTGACGACACAAAGATGAATGAAGAACAAAAAATGATTGAACCTTCGTCAGGCGAAATTCAAGTTGTGAAAAAATCTCAACCTAAGTCAAAGAAATCTATTAAAATAACTTTCTTGGGCGGTGTTGGCGAGATTGGAAAAAATATGACTGCAATTGAATATGATGGTGAAATTGTAGTAATTGATGGCGGGCTTTCTTTTCCAACGGGAGAATTCCCAGGAATTGACCTTGTTGTCCCAGACATTTCCTATCTTCTTGCCAACAAATCCAAAGTTAAAGCAATTATTTTAACTCATGGCCACGAAGACCACATCGGAGGATTGCCATATATTTTAAACGAATTGAAAGTCCCTGTATATGGTTCTGCGATGACACTTGCACTTTTGGATAATAAAATGCAAGAACATCGAATTGAATATAAAGGTGTTAGAGTTAAACCAAAAAATCTTTTAAAACTTGGAAATTTTCAAATTGAATTTATAAACGTAAGTCACTCAATTGCTGGTGCACTTGCACTTGCAATTACAACTCCTGTTGGTACACTTGTTCACACAGGCGATTTAAAAATTGATTTTACGCCAGTTGATGGAGTTATAACAGACCTTACACGATTTGGCGAACTTGGAAAGAAAGGAGTCAAGCTTCTTCTTTGCGAAAGCACTAACGTTTGCAGAAAAGGTTATTCAATGAGTGAATCGAAAGTTGGACAAGCATTGGAAGAACTTTTTGAAAAATTTGTTGGTAAGAGACTTTTTGTTGCGACTTTTGCATCGAATGTCCACAGACTTCAACAACTTTTGCGTTTGGCTGAAAAATTCAAACGTAAAGTTATCTTTGCCGGAAGAAGCATGGTTAATGTTACTGAATCGGCGGCAAAAATCGGTGAAATAACATATAACAAAGAAAATATTGTTGAAATGGATAAAATCGATAAGTTTGCTGATGGCGAAATTTTGGTGTTATGCACTGGAAGTCAAGGTGAGCCTTTGAGTGCGCTTACAAGAATGGCACATGGCGAGTTCCCAAAAGTTAAACTTGGAGATGGAGATGTTGTCATTTTCTCGGCATCACCAATTCCAGGAAATGAGAAGGCTGTTTATGGCGTCATCAATGAATTATTTAAGAAAGGTGCAGATGTAATTTATGATGAGCTTGCAGATGTTCATGCATCAGGGCATGCTTGTCAAGAAGAATTAAAAACAATACATGCACTAACTAAACCTAGATTTTTCATTCCTGTGCATGGTGAATATCGTCACCTTAAACAACACAAAGAACTTGCAATTTCAATGGGTATGAATGCGAGAGATATAATTTTACCTGAACTTGGAATGCAAATTGAAGTTGGCGAAAATTTCATCAGACAAGCTGGTTATGTGTCAGCAGGCATTCGTCTTGTTGACGGATATGGACTTGGAGACCTT
>JAEDFV010000011.1 GCA_016297845.1 Clostridia bacterium | reverse complement strand
GGTTTTGACGGACAAATTGTTAAAGTTTGCGGTTGGGCAAGAACAATTCGCGACTCAAAAAACATTGCGTTTATTGAACTTAATGATGGCAGTTTTAAAGGTTGCCAAATAATTTTAGAAAAAGACAAAATTGAAAATTTTGGCGAAGTGGTAAAACAACTAACAGGAACTTCATTCGAAATTGAAGGAAAAGTTGTCTTAACACCAAATGCAAAGCAACCTTTTGAAATAAACGCAGACAAGGTCATAATTGCCGGGCAATGCCAATCAGATTATCCTATGCAAAAGAAAGGCCACACGCTTGAGTTTATGCGTGAGCATGCAGACCTTCGTCCAAGAACAAACACTTTCAACGCAGTTTTTAGAATTCGTTCAACGGCAGCGTTTGCAATTCATAAATTTTTTAACGAAAAAGGCTTTGTCTACGTAAACACACCAATTATAACTGCAAGTGATTGCGAAGGAGCAGGTTCAATGTTCCAAGTTACAACTCTCGACCTTGACAAAGTTGCGTCGAGTGGAAAAGTTGATTATTCAAAAGACTTCTTTGGAAGAAAAGTGTTTATGACTGTTTCAGGACAGATTGACGAAGAACCAATAACACACGCATTTTGCAACACTTATACCTTTGGCCCTACGTTCCGTGCAGAAAACTCAAACACTTCTCGCCACGCAGCAGAGTTTTGGATGATGGAACCTGAAATGTGCTTCGCAGACCTAAACGATGTTATGGATAACGAAGAAGAAATGTTAAAGTATGTAATCAAATATGTAATGGAAAATTGCAGAGATGAGCTTGAATTTTTGAACAAATTCATTGACAACTCACTTCTTGAAAGACTCAACTCTATCCTTTCGAATGAATTTGTTCGCCTTGACTACACTAAGGCAATAGAAATTCTCGAAAAAGTTAAAGACAGATTTCAATTCCCTGTTTATTGGGGTGTTGACCTGCAAAGCGAGCATGAGAGATACTTAACCGAAGAAGTTTATAAAAAACCCGTTTTCTTGACAAATTATCCAAAAGATATAAAAGCATTTTATATGCGCCAAAACGATGACGGGAAAACTGTCGCTGCCGTTGACTTACTTGTCCCTGGTGTTGGTGAACTTATGGGTGGAAGCCAAAGAGAAGAACGTCTTGACAAACTTCTCAAAAGAATGGATGAATTAGGTCTCAAGCAAGAGGATTATAAAGCATATATAAACACTCGTCGCTATGGAGCAACTAAGCATGGCGGATATGGACTGGGATTTGAACGTCTAATAATGTATATTACAGGAATGTCAAACATTCGTGACGTGGAATTCTATCCACGAACAGTTGGAAACATTTAACATAAAAAAGAGCACCTTTGGCGCTCTTTTTTTATTAAAGTCCTAACTCTTTTTTCTTAAGCTTTTCAAACTCTTCTTCGGTTATTGCACCTGAATTTTTAAGGTCAACAAGTCTTTGAATTTTCTCAAGATTAATTTCTTTTTCAATAGAATTTTTTTGTTCAACATTTTCTGGCTCTTGGCTGTCTTCAAGTTTCCCACTTACTTTTTTAATATACGCATAAGCAGTATATCTCAATACAAGAACCACTGCCATAATTAAAATAGCAATCAAACTTACAACATCAAATGACGTTGCAAGTGTAGCAATTTCAAATACAAGAACAATTGTTTCAACAATTGCAAAACCTAAAAATGAACCTTTCTTTTCACAATACTTTTGTCCCTTTACTTTTCCAAAACAAATTGTTGCAATCCCAAATCCAAGAAGACACCCAATCAAAATAATTTCGATTATTACAGAGAAAATAAGTGCAAAACCAATCCCTAGAGTTCCAGAAAGTCCTGCAAAAGCATTAATAATTGTAAGTAAATAAATTAAACCAATAAGCACAAAGGAGCCAATTATTATATCAATAATTCCTGCTGCAAGATTTAACTTTTTTGCTAATTCGTATTTTTCTTTCATAAAGCACATTCCTTTTAATATGTTTTTTAATTATATAAAATCAATATGTAAATTCACTAATTCTGTTTCCGCGCTTTAATCTTTCGCTTTCAATCAATTCTTGAAGCATGGCACGAACTTTGTAAGGGTCTTTAATTCGAGTTAAATTCACCACTGTTTCGCTGTTTGAACTGCAATGCAAAACAATTGTTCCTGTTCCAAACATTCTGTTTGAAAGAGTTGTTTGCACTGACATATCATATACACGATAGAGGTTTAATTCTTCACTTCGGACATTTAAAAACCCAACAAAACTAAAAAGTTTTAGCCAACTTCCCTTTTTTTCAACAAGATAATATCTGGTGAAAGACCAAGGAAGTCCACACCAACGTTTTTTATCTTGCCAAATTATTTTTGTATCTTTTCCAAAATATTCTTCTTTCATAACTTACCTTTATTTTATTATACACGTTGTTTATTTATTTGACAAAGTTTTTCTCGCATTTTTAAAAAAGTTTTTTAATATTTCACTGCACTCTTTTTCCAAAACTCCACTTTCAATTTCCAAATTGTGATTGAGACTATTATCTTTACTAAGTAAAAATTCCTTTGTCACACTTTTATTATCACTTGCACCGAAAACAACTTTTTTTATTCTTGAATTTAAAATTGCACCAAGGCACATCAAACAAGGCTCAAGTGTAACATATAATTCGCAATCATCAAGACGCCAACTTTTAAGTTTCTTGCATGCTTTTTGAATTGCGACGATTTCCGCGTGCATAATTGCATTTTGTGTTTTTTCGCGCTTGTTTTGCCCTCTGGAAATTATTTTTCCGTTCCGCACAATGACAGCCCCTATTGGAACTTCCCCTTTTTTTAATGCTTTGTTAGCCATTTTGAGCGCTTCTTCCATAAAATTTTTCATAACTATATTATACATATTTTTAAATTAATTTAAAATTTCTTGACATAATTTTTTTAAGTGATAAACTTTTCTTTAGAAAATAAGGAGAAAATATGAAAAAACTTATCGCATCATCTTTTGATGAATTCATGGCAGGAAATGGGATATGGATTGTAATAGGAGTTTTGGCTGGAGCGCTCATCATCACAACAATTTTTTTAATTTTAAATATATTAAAAGAAAAGAAGAAAAAGGAAGCTGAAAAAGTTGAAAATTCTTCAGAACAAAACACAACACAAGAACAAATTCAAACAAAAAATGAAGAAAAAATAGAAGAAATCGAAAAAGACCAAAAAGAAGCAAAAGCATCTGAAAAAGACGAAAAGGTTGAAAAAACAACTACAAAAAGTTCTTCAAAAAAATCCACCCCAGCAAAAAAGAATAAAGTTGAAGAAGTTTCAGACGAAGAAACAAAGAAAACAGAAAAAGAACAAAAAGTAACTTACGCTGTTACTTATGATAAAGAAAACAGAGAATGGGTTGTAAAAAAGAGTGGAAGTTCAAGAGCGTCAAAAAGATGTCCAACAAAAGAAGAAGCACTCGATGTTGCTGAAAAACTTTCAAAACAAAACAATGCTTCGCTCCGTGTACACAAAAAGAATGGAAAATTTCAAAAACAATAAAAGACATCAAATGATGCCTTTTTTTATTAAATATTAATTTCTATAAAAGCTTTCTATGACTCCACCACCAAGGCATCTTTCATTTTCATCGTACAAAACGACAAATTGCCCAGGAGTTATTGCACGTTGCTTTTGGTCAAAGTCTACTTTAATTCTTGTATCATCTAAAACTGTCACATAGACTTTTTGGTCAGGTTGGCGATATCTAAACTTAGCAAAACATGAAAATTCTTTTTCTTTTGGGATTTCAGGAATCCAGTTAAATTCCTTTGCATAAAGTCCATCAGAAAAAAGCAAATCATCTTCTCCTTGTGAAACAATTAGAACATTGTTTTTTAAATCTTTTTCCAAGACAAACCATCTTCCACCATTGCCCCCTGCTCTTCCACCAATGTTAAGACCACGCCTTTGTCCTAATGTATAGTACATAAGTCCATCGTGTTCTCCAACAACTTCACCAGTTGTTGTTTTAATTAGCCCAGGTTTCGCAGGGAGAAAATTTTTAAGAAAATTTCTAAAATTTCGTTCACCTATAAAACAAACTCCCGTTGAATCTTTTTTCTTTGCATTAGACAAATCCAGTTCCTCAGCAATTTGTCTAACTTGAGTTTTTTCAATTTCTGCAAGAGGAAAAATCACACTCCCAAGTTGTTTTTGGGAAAGTTGATTCAAAAAATATGATTGGTCTTTATTCTTATCTTTTGCTTTATATAAATAGAATTTTCCGTTTTCTTCTTTAACCTTTGCATAATGACCAGTTGCGATTTTGCTTGCTCCTATTCTGTTTGCAAATTCCAAAAAAGGCCCGAATTTAATTTCACGATTGCAAAGAACGTCCGGATTTGGCGTACGACCTTCTGAATATTCTTTCAAAAAATATTCAAAAACGCGGTCATAGTATTCTTTCGCGTAATTAACTGTGTAATATGGGATTCCAATTTTTGCACATACCCTCTTTACGTCTTCATAGTCCGCCTCACTTGTGCAAACTCCATCGTTTTCTTCTTCCCAATTAACCATGAAAACAGCAACAACATTTTTCCCTTGTTGCTTCAATAAATGAGCACTTACAGCGCTGTCAACTCCACCACTCATTCCAATAACAATTGTTTCATTATTTTCCATTTTTCATCTCACCATCAGAATTTTTTTCTGATTCAATTATTACTTGTTTTTCATCTTTTTTTTCATTTTTTGATTTATTTTTATGTTTTTTTATTTTTTTGAAAGTTTTTTGTTCATTTCCTTTTGCTTTTTTATTTTCTTCACTAAAAACTTTACCTTTTAAATTTATTAAATTTTCATCTATTGCGACCGGTATTTTATATCTTTCAAAAAGTATTGAAAGAAAGTCAGAAACCCAAAATATAAGCACACAGCAACCTGGGATAAGAACAATGAACCGTAACACGTCCCAAGTTGTTGTTCCATAAATTTGGTCATTCAAAATAACCATTATTACAGACAATAATATTCCAAAAAGTGAAACCGCACCTTTGACAAATCTTCCAAGATAGAAATTATGCGCACCAGAAAAACCCAAAAATCCACAGAGCAAAAGAGCTGTGCTTTTTTTTGCGTCATAAGGCCAGTCGCTTGTCTTTATTGTATCCTTTCTATTGCCTTTTAAGATAAGTTTTTTTGCAGTTTTATTTGATGTATAATTTAGTCTTTCAAAAACAAGTCCGCATTCATGACATGCTTTTTCGTGTGCAAAACATTTTTCATGGCACCTTGGACATTTTTTGTACATAGAATTTTTTTTCACGAATTTAGTTTATCTTATACATATATAAAAGTCAATTTATTTCGTAAATGTCCGAAATTTTTTCTCCATCAAAATTCCCCGCAAAGATTTTTGCGCTGTTTTCATAAAATATAACCACCGCAGGTTCTTGATAATAATTTACAAGAGAACAATCTCTAAATTCTCCAAAAAATTCCTTTATTTTTTCTTTCGTGAGTACGTTAGATAAGTTGTTTGAAAGGAGATTTTGAGCATAGTTAAAATCACAAGCCAAAACGGATTGAAAAAAGTCCAAAAGTTTTATCTCACCTTCTGCCTCGCTTTTTTGTTTGTTAACATACACAAAATATTCTTCCTTTTTGTCAATTGAATTGTCGTTTGGAACAAAAATATCAACTCTTGCACGCCCAGCAATATCATTCATGAATTTCAAACGCTTTATATTATTTCCGTCAATTTCTATTTTGTTTCCTTCAAATTTTCGTTCAAGAGTGAGAGGAAAAAGTTTTAAGATATAATTTTCTTCAGGCAATTTGTAGATTTTTATAAGGTTGCTTTCAGTTGAAAAATTACATGAAATATCTGCGACATATGACAATAATTGCTTTTCGTGTGGATATACATAAATAGAAAAATCTTCTGTGTCTTCGAATTTTAAATTAATTTCATCAGATAAACTTTCGGTTGTTGATACACAAAAAATTTCTGTTTTGTTTTGATAAAATTTAATTGTTGCAGGAAAAGATTTAAAAATATGCAATATTTTCATAAAATAAGTATATGTTGAGAATAATTAAAAAATACAAATCTATCCCTTCATTAAACAAGAATTATTCAATAAATTATTAACAATGTTTAATTTAACTTTTTGCGTCAATAATTTTGAAAAAGGAGAATTTATGATGCAATCAAAATGGAGCAATGTTGAAGTAAAAAAACTTTTTCAAACTGTTGAAAAATATAAAAATGAAAACAAAAGTCTTCTGGACGCGTTTAAGGAATTTGCAAAAAAGTCTAACAGAAAGCCAAACAGTGTCCGAAATTATTACTATTTGGAAATAAGGGAACTTTCCCAAAACATTGAAAGACAAAAAAAACTCGGCATTGACCTTTCAAACCACAAGGTCAATTTCTCTGATAAATTTTCGGAAGAAGAAACAAAAAGTTTAATAAAAGAAATTTTGCGTCAAAAATGTATGGGAGTATCTGTTAGAAAATCATGCCTTAACCTTGCTGATGGAGACCTTTCTAAAATGGTTCGATTTCAAAATAAATTTAGAAATATTAGTGCAACTAACAGAAAACTTTATGAACAATGTTTGTCAGAACTTAAAAGTGAGGGACTGGGAATAAAAAGTGAAAAACGCAATGTCGTGTATATGAAGCCTCAAGAACGAAAATTAAGCGATGAAGATGTAAACAGTCTTTTCCTCGGACTGATTAACCTTGTGAAAAAAACAGCAATAGAAAATGTTGAAAAAAGTTTAGTTTCGGAAACAGAATTTGCCAACACAACTCTTAGACAAACTCTTTCAAAACTTTCTCAAGCAGAAAAAACTGTTTCAACATTATCCAGCGAACTTTCATCGCTTCAAATTGAAAATAAAAAAATAAGAGAAGAAAATATTCTTCTCAAAACAAAAATAGCAAAATTTATGAGTCAACAAATTGTAAAAACAAACAAAAACAAAAGCCTTGTCAAATATCTCCGCGAAATGAAGGCAAGTGGGAACAATATTTGGACAAAAATTTAGTTGTCAATAAACAGCACTCCAAGGCAATTTTTTCCGCAATGACTCGCAATTGTTGAACCAGCAGTATTAAATATTATTTCATTGAAACCTCTTTCTTCAAGTTTTGTTTTTATAGAATTATTAATATCGTCGGTTGTGGACGTATAAGTGACAAAAACTCTGTTTTTTATAGGGTTTGGGTGGTCAATCAACAAATCATCAACATATTTGTCAATTACTGTTTCCAGTTTACCCATATATTTTTTGTCAACCCCCATTTTCCCGTCAGCTAATTTAATTTTAGGTTTAATTCTCAGAATATTTGCGCCCAAAACTGAAAGAGCCGAACATCTTCCCCCTTTGTATAAATATCTTAAATCGTTAAGTATAAAAGATGCTTGAACTTTATTAACTTCTTCTTTTATAAGTCCAACAATTTCTTCAAAGGTTTTTCCTTGCTTTATTTTATCAACCGCAGAAAGGACCAAAAGACCGCTTCCGCTTGAAAGCGAAAGAGAATCAATAACTTCAACTCTGTCATCACCTTCTGTTGCAAGTTTTGCGTTTTGATATGATGAAGAAAGTTCACTCGAAAGAGAAATATGTATAACTTTGTCAGCATTATATAATTTTATTGCTTCTTCGAAAAATTCCTTATATTGTTGCGGACTTCTTGCTGCTGTTTTTGGTAAAATATTTTTCTTTTCAACGAATTCAAAAATGTCTTCGTTTGTTATTGTTTTGCCATCAAGAAACTCATCATTGCCAAGATTAACCGTTAAAGGCATGACTGAAATTTCATATTTTTTTTGAAATTCATTTGAAATATCTGATGTGCTGTCTGTTGTAACAATAATTTTCATCTTAACTCCTTATCCAAAAACTTTGTGCCAAAAATATAAAAATATGTAACTAAAATTATTTTTACTCTCTTTCGCAATTATATCAACACGACCAACACACTTTAATTTTTTATAAGCCCCATAATTTGAACAATCGTTGCTGTTTGCTCTGTTGTCGCCAAGATAAAAAATTTCATCTTCCTCAATTTTTAAGAAATAACAATCATTCCCCTTATAATTAATGACTTCAAATTTGTCGCTATGCTCTTCAACTAATTCGCCTTTATTAACTCCGCCCGTTCTATATAACTTGAAACTGTCATAACATTTCTGTAGCGAAATGTCATCGGAAAGATAATCTTCCTGCAATTCTTCAATAATATTAGAGTCACCTTTTATTAAAAGAACTTTGTAATCGCTTCCAATTGGTTCAATCGCAACCTTATCTCCCCCTTTTGCAATAAGACGTTTAATTACATATTCTCCACGTTCTGTCGGTTTATTAACAACTATTATATCACCATAAGTTGGTGTTGCAAAACGATTTATGTAAACAGAATCTGTGTTGTTGCCGGTGATTTCTTTACTGCCGACATATTCACATTGTGCATTAATTGTTGGTTGCATAGATGGTCCATCAACAGGAGTGCAGATATATATAAAAGAAAAAACAGCAACAAAGGCACAACAAATCAAGAAGGTTATAAATATTGCTTTTAAAAGCATATTTACCCACACAGGTAACCTTCCCTTATAAATATTAACTTGTTTTATGTAGTTCACTTCGTTTTTCATTTGTTATTATAAGTATATTAGCCAATCCCCAAAAAGTCAAATAATAGCAATTCCAAATTAAACTAAACAAACATATTGTGACAAAAAAGACTAAATATCGCTTTTTTTGTCTAAATTTTTTATATTTGACGTTGACGTACCACTTCAAACATAGAAATCCCACCAGCAACAGAAACATTAAGTGAATTTATGTCTCCAAACATAGGAATTGAAACAATTCCGTCACAGTTTTCCTTTACTAAACGAGAAACGCCAGACCCTTCACTTCCCAAAACAAGAGCAACCGCCCCTTTTAAATTTGTTTTGAATAAATTATCTCCGCCAACTTCAACAGCGTAAACCCAAACGTTGCGTTTTTTTAAGTTTTCAATTGCTAAATTCAGATTGTTTACTCGCGCTATTAAAACATTTGAGACCGCTCCGGCACTAGTTTTAATTACTGTTTCATTAATGGCACAAGCCCTTCTTTCAGGAATAATAATTCCGCTAACTCCTGCACATTCCGCACTTCGTATTATTGCGCCAAAATTATGAGTGTCTTCAATTCCGTCCAAAATTATAATAAACGGCTCAACTCCTTTGCTTTTTGCTTTTTCAAAAATATCATCAATGTCACAATATGAAAATTCAACCGTCTCTCCAATAAAACCCTGATGATTAATTTTTTGATTGGAATTTTTCAAACTTTGCGCTTTACGTTCAATAACTTCTTTTCCAACAAAGTCAATTTTAATTCCATTTCTTCTTGCTGTGTCAATAATCTCTTGCGAAGTTTTGTCATGTGAACTTTTGTCAACATAAAGTTTGTTAAAAGTTTTTTCACTTCTTAATGCTTCCAAAACTGCAACTTTTCCATAGATATACATTTCTTTTTTCCTTTTAATCAATGAATGAATTATCCAAAATTTCTTTCAATCTTTCCTCTCGTTTCAAAAGATATAAATAACCAATTATCGCTTCAAAAGCAGTTGCTTTCTTATAATCTTGTGGTGAAGAATTTTTGGCATTGTGACTTTTATGATTTCTTGCACGCATGGCAACAGCTTTTTCATCTTCATTTAACATTTCAAAAATCTTATCAAATGCTTTACTTTGATAACTAGCTCTGCAAAATTTTGATGCTTCGACATGTAGATTAAAATGTGATAAATTTGTTTCTCTCAAAAGTTTTTCACGCACAAAAAGTGTGTGAACCCCATCGCCAACAAGCGCAAGGGATATCGGGCTGTATTCAATTATATTTTTTTCATTTATCTCATTCATCATAAATATTATACTCTTTCTTTTAAAAAAAACAAAATAACTTATAATCCTTCATTCTTTTTGTGAATTTGATTAAACATCAGACAATATAATATTTTGTAGACAAAAAGTTATCCACATTTCCACAAATAAATAATTATTCATAAGTGTTTATATTTATAAATTTTTTAACATTTTTTGTGAAAAAAGGCGTTTTTACAAAAAGTTATCCACATTTCCACATTTATTTTGCACAAAATATTCAACAAACCCTATTTTAGGGCAGTATAGCGATTTGAAAAATGTTGATAACTTTTTTGTTAAAAATTGCAAATTTTTTACAAAAATGTCTTTCAAAAAACTTTAGCAAGATTTAGGGTCTTGACTTTTTTGTGCCACGAAATCTAGAATGCATATTATTCATACAATAGAAAAACCAAGGACTTTCCTTGGTTTATCTTTTCTTTAATTTAATTTCTTCTGTCAACCTTTGAATGAAGGAATCCAATTTGAGACCTGAAACGTTTTCATTTCCTCTTCCACGAATTGAAATTGTTTTGGTTTCAACTTCATTATCTCCAACAATAATCATATATGGAATTTTTTGAAGTTGCGCTTCACGAATCTTATAACCAATTTTTTCGTTTCTGGCGTCAAGTTCCGCTTTTATTCCATTTTCCAAAAGTTTATTCTCAATTTCTTTTGCATATCCAAGTGAGTTATCAGAAATATTCATAACTTTAACTTGAACAGGTGCAAGCCAAAGAGGGAACACTCCAGCAAAATGTTCAGTTAAAATTCCAATAAATCTTTCAAATGAACCTAATATTGCACGGTGAATTAAAATTGGCGTTTTCTTTTCATTGTCTTTGTCAATGTATGAAAGACCAAATCTTCCTGGAAGTTGGAAATCAAGTTGAATTGTCCCCATTTGCCATTCTCTTCCCAAACAATCCTTCATTTTGATGTCAATCTTTGGGCCATAAAAAGCACCATCGCCTTCGTTTATCCTATAATTGCCTTCACCACATATTTCATTTAACACGTTTTTAAGGTCTTTTTCTGCCTTATTCCAAGTTTCAATTTCACCCATATAATCTTCTGGACGAGTTGAAAGAGTAAGTTTATATGGCAAGCCAAATACACCATACATTTCATCTGCTATTTCTAATATAGATTTAATTTCATCTGCTATTTGGTCTTCTGAAACATAATTGTGTGAATCGTCTTGGCGGAACATTCTAACTCGGAAAAGGCCATTAAGTTGTCCAGATTTTTCATTTCTATGAATAACATCAACATCACTGAAACGAAGTGGCAAATCTTTATAACTTCTCATTTTGCTGTCAAATATTTTTATAGAATTTGGACAATTCATTGGTTTAAGTGCTTGTTCCTTTCCGTCAGCATCTTCCAATACAAACATATCTTCTTTGTAGTGGTCCCAATGCCCTGATGTTTTCCAAAGCACACTGCTATTAAGTTGAGGTCCAGAGAATTCTTGATAACCGCGTTTTTTATGCTCCTCTCTCCAATAATCAATTAACGTGTTCAGCATCGTAAATCCTTTTGGAAGCCAGTACGCCATTCCTGGAGCAGTTTCATCAAAGAAGAAAAGTTCTTGTTCTTTTCCAATTTTTCTATGGTCTCGTTTCTTTGCTTCTTCAAGCATATTTAAATATTCATTAAGTTTTTTCTTATCTTTGAATGCATAGACGTAAATTCTTTGGAGCATTTTATTCTTTTCGTTTCCTCGCCAATATGCCCCATTGGCTTTTGCAACTTTAAATCCATAATTTTGCAGTTTTGTTGCATTTTCAACATGTGGACCACGACAAAGGTCAACAAAATCATCACCAAGATAATATAATGATATCTCTTCATTCTCTGGAAGTTCATTAATTAACTCAATTTTGTATTCATTGTTTTTGAATAACTCAAGTGCTTGCTCTTTTGAAACAACTTCCCTTTTGAAATTTTCACCTTTATTAATGATTGAAGTCATTTCCTTTTCAATCTTCTTCATATCTTCTGCCGTGAAAGGAGTTTCAACATCAAAATCATAATATAATCCATCTGCAATAGCCGGACCAATTGTTGGTTTTGCGTTAGGAAAGAGTTTTAAAACTGCTTTTGCTAGAACGTGCGCAAGTGAGTGTCTTCCCATCATTTCATTTTCATCTAATTTTTCTGACATGTTTTACCTCGTGATAATAAGATACTACAACTTAAAACCATTGTCAAATAATTATGTAAAAAAGATAGACTTTACCTTGCAGGTAAAATTGAAATTCTATTTTCAAAGATTTGTGAAATAAGCGTCAAAGTTGGGCTATTCTCAAACGTATTGCAATAAACATTTATTTTTTTTGGAGAAAGTGCAATCAACGATGTAATCAAATTGATTTCTCCCCCATCTTCAATCTCTTCAAGAGCAGAAAGTGGGCAATCATTTTTTGAAATTTCTTCAAAATTTTCGTCACATAGTTTATATTTATCTTCTTCCTTAACTACATTTACAACACTGCGAGTTATTTCAATATTGTCTATCAAAAACTTTAATAAATCAACAAAAGTATCGTTGCAAAGCAAATAACTTGCATTATCATTTGCAAGTTTTATTATTTCCTGCCACTTATTTCTCAATGATTTAAGACGAAAATTATAAAGTGCATCTAAATTAATTTCGCGTTCCAATTTTAATGACCTCGTAATTATATATTTATCTGTCTCCCTGTCAAACGCAACGAGCGCTTTTTTAAACGCAGAAATGTTAACAGCATTACTAATCGGAACGCGCAAGTTTTCGTCAATGTATTCCATTTTATAAAACGTTGAAATTGCATCAGAAATTACATCTGAAAGAATAAAGTTCATTCTAGGTTTTTCTATATCTTCACAACCAACAACAACAAAAATTTTATTATGCTCAGAGTAAGATGTTATCACCATATTTAAGTCGTTTGAAATTTTCTTTAAATCCGAAAAAATTTGCTTAGCAACTTTTACATTATCATCTGAAACTGAAACTTGAAATTCGAACATGTTAAAAACTTTTTATTGCAAAATTTGGAAGATCCAGCAAATAAAAATCCCTCGCATTGTATTTTATGCAAGGGATTAAATTTTAACCGCTTTTATTTTATTAAATTGCTTCAATAGATTTTACAACCGTATTGACAAGGTCTGATACAAATTTGTAACCTTCAATCGCACTTTCAAAAGGACGTGATAAGTCAACCTTAGGAACCGATGTGCCAAAGCATACCAAATTTCTGTCCAATTTTACAAAAAGTTGTATCGAAAAGCTTTTGCCAACATTTGTAACTACTTCCATGATGTTTACATAGACATTTTTTCCATATATTTTAACAGCTTTATGATAAATAGGTTTCATACTTGAAGTTTCAGTTACAGCATAATCTGAAGCATTTTCTTTAATGTAATCATTTATTCCATCGACTGCTTTGTTATCAAGTTCAAGCTTGTTAAGTTCATCATTCAATTCTGAAATAAATTCCCCAGAACTTTCACCATAGTCAAACATACTAACTACATCATAGCCCTGGTTTCTCTCAATTGCAAATCCATAAATACATGGAACAAGTTCTGTTGAAAGAATAGAAAACTCTTTGTACATTTCAGGTTTAATTATTCTCCAGCCCTCAGGTTTTGTAAATTGATATTTCTTTTCAACCATAAAAACTCCTTTACTTGAATATATTATTGCACAAAAAAATATAAAAACAAAACAAAATAAGTAAATTTCTAGTTTTAATTAACCCTGAAGAATAAATGTTAATGCCTTAATATTCGACTAAAATTATTCTGTTGCATTTTCTCCAATGAGCTATTACACGCATTTTTATTCCTTCGAAATTTACGCAAAAATTATGCCGTATTTAGTATATGCTGAAAATTCAAGAATTTTAATAAAGAAATAATTTTGAAAATTTTTGTTGTATGCAATTATTAAAAAAACAAAACCTTTTTAACACAAAATTTTTGAAATTCAAAAACAAATAAAAAACAACAATTAAGTAACTGTCAAAAAAACATCTCCAAAGGTAAAAACCATTAAGAATAGCCCGAGATTATATTCTATTAATATATCAATTAAAAATTGATTGACAAAGAAAAAAGTATATGATAAAATTCAAGTTGAAAATGGAGAAGTACCCAAGTGGTCGAAGGGGCTCCCCTGCTAAGGGAGTAGGCTTGTAACAGGGCGCGAGGGTTCAAATCCCTCCTTCTCCGCCAAACAATTGTCGTTTGAAGTTGAACGGCAATTTTTTGTTTCTTGTGAAAAAGATTTTAACAACTTTGTTAAATATATTACTTGGAACTATTATCTAATATAAATCTTTCTCTTCTCCGAAACTGCATAGCTCGTGAACTGGTTTGTGTTTTTGTTTATCAAAAAAGATTAAACATTGAGACAAAACTGAATTTAAATTTATTAATCCGCAGAACCTATTTCACAGAGGCTTTGGTTTAGTCAAATGCAATAAAAAATGTAAGACCGTTTAGTCTTACACTTTTATTATTCTTTATCTACTGCTTCAAAACTTATTGATTCAATTTCCACTCCACTGAAAGAAATTTCAACTAGTTCATTTGAAGAAGACATCAATTTGGTTACTGTGACTCCTTCAACAGCTGTTGCTAGTTTCCATTCTGAATCATATGTCAAAACAACTTCTTTAGTTCCATTTATTGTTACTTTTACATTCTTATAATCATTGCAAACACCGAAACCGCTTCTAGAATACTCCATGCGACATTTAATTGAAAAATCAGTACCATTTGCATATTCTATGAAATAGTTGTTTCCAGCAGGAGCAATATCAAGATAGAGGAAATCTGCTTCTAAATCTATCTCACCAAGGTAACCCTCAGCATATATATCAGTATTTAAATTGTTTACACCACTAAATTCTATTTTCTTTAGATTTGCATTTTCGCCGAATATATCATCTATTGAATACCAATATTGTGTAACTTCATCGTATAAACTATAGCAATCGAAATTATATGACAAAAGATTTATATAACTGTTAAATATTAAACCATCAGAATAATATGCCCAAGGAGTTCCAACTGTAACAATTGCGTAGTCTCCATCTATTTCTACGGCTTGTTCTGATGATAAAGAATTACATGAAATACCTGTCTTTCCAGAAGTTAAAATTGTCTTTAAAAATTCATTTAATGAAAATTTAATTTTGATGTTTGTTGCATTTTTAATTTGATCATAAGTTGCAATGGAATATTCACTTCCATCAACAATGTAACTTATATTATCAGGAGTCAAATCGTAGTTTTCAAAAGAAACGCCAACACTTATTTCAGTCGTATTATCTGCTAAATAATTTGTTTTAAAAGAAATGTCTCCCCCATCTTTATTCCCTTTTATTTCGAAAGTTACAACACCATCTTCAAAAATACGGCTACTTTCTAAGTCACATTGAATTATATTAGAACGAGTTAAAATTCTGTCTTTTCCATCGAAATATATGCTTATATATAAATTATCTTTTAGCACCCAAGTCTTTTCAATTGTTTCATATTCTGAAGCAAAAGTTTCATAATTAACGCCTTCAGTTGCCGAACCAATCAAATATGTGTCGCCAATTCTAAGAGAAAGTTTAGCTTTTAAATAGTTTTCATCAGTTTTGTATTCATCCATCAATTTGTCAAAATTAATTGAAACGTTCGATACATAATATGACACTTCGCCACTGAAAGTTATTTTTGCATTTGTTGGAATGCTGTCAAATTTATAAGCATAATACAACCCACTGATCAATGATGATTCAACTTCTTCAAGAGCAACCTCTTTTCCGTTGACAAACATTTTTAGAGTTCCTAAATATGAATTATCTGCAAGATATAGTCTTACATAAAGATTTTCATCCTTTACATCTTCTTTTGCGACGCCTTCTTTATCGTCAACAGATGTACTAGCATAACTATCCCCACCTTCAATTGATGGAGTAAATCTGATTTCTTTAATTCCATAGGTTTCCAAGTTTTCTTGATAATAAACCGCATAAACTAGTTCATCAGTTTGGTTGTTTCCTCCACAAGCAGTCATCAAAATTGCACATGGCAAAGCAAGAATAACTGTTAACATTAATGTTAAAAACTTTTTCATTTTATCTCCTTTTTTCTAACTTCAATACATAAAGTTATGAATTAATTGTAAGCAAAAAAGTTTTTTATGTCAAACATATTTAAATAATTGTAGAATAACTTCTTGTCATTTTTGTTTTTTTCAAAAAAATATGTAAAAAATACTTTACATTTATGAAAAAGTTAAATATAATAAAAATGTAAAGCAAACTTTACAAAAGGAGGATATTTATGAACAGGGAAGAAATTCTTGAAAAAAGTAAATCTAAAAAATGTTTAGTTGGAGAGATGGAAAAAGAAAAAATGAATAAAGGAAATTGGGTTGCAATTATAACTGCAGGAATTTTAGCAGTTGCCTTTATGATTGTTGAAGGTTTGTTGGGTCATTTTGAAGCAATTCATGCCATTGCATGCATTTGTTTTACATGGGCAAGTGTGTTTTATTTCTGCCAATATTTTATTGCAAAGCGTCCTTGGCCAGTGTTAATTGGCGCAGTGCTTGAAGGACTCGGTGCAATAGCGATGCTCGTTCTTTTTATACTTCGTTCTGTTGGAGCAATTTAATGAATGACCTTAAATTGCTAAATAAAATAAAAGAAAGAAGAAACGAAAAGGGAATTTCCCAAGAACAACTTGCAAACCTTGTCGGGACCACAAGACAAACCATTATAAGTATTGAAAAAGGAATTTTTTGTCCGTCAGCAAAACTTGCACTTCTCATTTGCATCGCTTTAGACAGCGAATTTGAAGAATTATTCTTCTTTTAATTAAGCTTTTAAGAAAAGACAGTTTAGGTCTTTTCTTTTTTAAAATATTTTAATAAAAAATGGTCAAAATAAATGAATGAAAAAATTATTACTTATATTATTAGTTCTTATTTTATGTCTCCCCTGTGAAAGTTTTAGTTGTGTGGCGGAAGAATGCCAAGATATTAAAATTGAGCATTTTTTCTCTCATGAACTAATTTACAGTCCAACAAAAGCATATTCTCCAAGCAACAGTTTAAGAAAGTGCTTTGACCGAGACCACCTAACAACATCTGAATTCAAAAAAATTTTAGAGGAGTTATATAACAACAATTTCTGTCTAATAAACATCGAAGATGGATATGAATTTGTCAATGGGAAATGGAAACAAAAATCTAATTTAGATTTTAACGGGAAAAAGCCAATTATACTGAGTTTTGATGACATGACTTACGACACAAGAAATCGAGGAATTGTGGATAAAGTTGTGGCAAAAGATGGTGAATTTTACGACTATTGCGAATGTGAAGAAGTTAAATATTCACAAGAACGCGACCTTATCCCTATCCTAGAAAATTTTATAAAATCACACTCAGATTTTTCTTACAATGGAGCCCGTGCTATACTTTGCGTAACAGGATATAATGGAGCCTTTGGGCATAGAGTTTTTGAAGGTTCATATCTTCCACAACGAGAACTTGAACAAGCAAAAAAAGAATTATCTGCACTTGTGGACCTTTTGAAAGAAAAAGGTTACAAACTTGGATGCCACAGTTATAATCACTGCAATTGCATTTACACAAATCCTAACAACTTTGTTTGCGACTTGAACAAGTGGGAAAATGAAATAGGGGAATATATAGGCAAGACAAATATATATTGTTATCCTGGAGGAATACACAAATGTAGAAGTCAAAACAACGAATTCTTAAAATCTAAAGGCTTTGAAATTTTCCTATGTACTGGAAAAAACTTGAACGTAGATGAAGAAAGTGACTTTGGCGCAACATATTTCTATCGTCACCCACTCGATGGAACGACGCTTAGACTTTGCAATGAAGAATATAAAAATTTCTTTGATACAAAAAAAGTTTATGAAACAGCGAGATATCTTCCTTTTTCATACAAACAGGGATATTAAAAAACACATTAAAAATTAATGTGTTTTATTTTTCAACTTTTATTATATATGCAATTTTTGTTGAATCATCAACTTTGACTTTATCGCTTATGCCCGCTCCAGCAACTGCAAAGACTTCATCATCATTTGCCAAAACTGGAACAAAATCTCTTAAACGAAGTGGGATTTTCTTTTGAGAAAGATATGTTTTAAGTTTTTGAGTTCCGCCACCAAATTTTGTTATTATATCCCCTTCTTTTCTATAACGCCAAACTGCGTCTGATGGAAGCTTCTTCCCGTCTATCAAAAGTTCTCCTTCAACTATATTAAGGTTTTTTGCTTTTGAAACTTTAATTTTTCCAAAATTATCAACGTTAAACACTCCACACTTGAATTTATTATTCAAAACAATGCGCTCTTTTTCTTCATTGGAAATTGTTAAAAAATCATAATCTTTGTAAACGGAGACGTCCATTGGAAGTTTAAGTTTTGAACCATTTTGTCCACTTATTGCCAAACTTTTTATCATTTCAACATGCTTTCTTTCTATATCCTTATTTACATTAATTGCTTTAAGTGCCTTGAAAATAAGTCTTGATGTTAGAGAAGAAGGGTTTATGAAATATGCACATGGAATTCTTACAGTCTTTGGGTCATCAACAATTAAAAGGTCAGAAACGACGAGATTAGAAATAAAATCATCATCTTCTTTACAAGAATCTGCAAAAGCATTTAATGCGTCAATTGCATTTGGAAATCTTGAATTTATCAAAGGAAGTATTTTGTTTCTGATAAAATTACGTTGATAGATATCTTCACTGTTTGTTTCATCTTCGACAAATGGAATTTCATAGTCGTCAATATATCTAATAATTTCACTTTTTCTAGTTTGTAGCATTGGACGAATATAAATGTCTTTTTTCTTTATTTCCATTCCTCTTGCCCCAGACAATCCAGAGCCTCTAAAAAGATGTAACAGTATTGTTTCTGCTTGATCCTCAGCATGATGTGCAAGGGCAACTTTGTCAACAATTCCCTTTTTTATAAGAGATTCAAAAACTCCATATCTTGCTTCACGTGCTTCTGTTTCAATTGAATTTCCAGATTTTTCCGCAAGCGACTTTACATCGATTTTAAACTTATAAGCTCGAATATGATTTTTTTTGCAGTAGTTCAAAACAAAAAGGGCATCTTGTGCGCTCGCTGGTCTGAGCGAATGGTCAACATGAATTGCCACAACTTCAAAGTCCATGTCAAGTTGAAGAGCAGAAAGATAGTGTAAAAGAGCCATAGAATCTTTTCCGCCACTGACAGCGACACCTATTGTGTCACCCTTTTTTATAAGATTAAAATTTTTAATATTCTCTATGATATGTTCCATTTCCTGTCCTTTATAACGTTTTATATTATAAATAATAAAAATAATATTTCAAGTTTATTTAAGTCTTTTTTTTAAAATTTTTGTAAAATAAAATTAAAATTTGATTTTTTAGTGATTTTTTTATGACAAAAAAAGAAAATTTGGAAGTGTTTCGACAATTTTCCTTATTTAATTACATTATTCGATTTTATTTGCACAATAATTTTTATAAAAAAATTTTGTTTAAAATTTGTTTATGTTACCCTTTTAGTGTTAGCTAAAAAAATGAATTAGGAGGCTACAAAGTGAGCGAAGAAAATTTAAAAACAACCATTTATATTGCAGATTGCAACTTGGAAATTAGAAAATCAATTTGTGATAGTTTCAAAAGAGAAAAGAACTTTTCAGTAATTGGCGAGAGTGGAGACGGCTATGAAACATTTGACCAAATCAAAAAACAAACTCCTGATGTGTTAATTATGGACGTTGTTTTGCCAGGGATTGATGGATTTGCATTAATAGAAAATATTTTGAAAAGTAATGAGTTGTTGAAAAAACCAAAAATCGTAATAATTTCATCTTTATCACATGAAGGATTTATTAATAAAGCAATGCAACTTGGCGTGAGTTATTTCATGATTAAACCTGTCAATGAAAATGTATTAGTTGATAGGGTAAAAGAAATTTGCAATTCTAAAAGCAAACCTATTTCAACAATTATTAATAAAAACATTACAGTTGAAAATGCCAGCGAGAAATATAAGGCAAAAATTATTGAAGAGAAAATAACAAACATTTTCATAACCGTCGGCATTCCCGCACACATAAAAGGATATCAATTTTTACGCGAAGCAATAAAACTTGCAATTGACAATCCTGAAATAATAAATTCAATAACAAAACAACTGTACCCTGCTATTGCTGAAAAATTTGAAACAAGTGCAAGCAAAGTTGAAAGAGCAATTCGCCATGCCATTGAAGTTGCATGGAATAGAGGGAAAATTGAAAATATAAATTCAATTTTTGGGTTACGCGTGTATAATAGTAATGAAAAACCAACAAATGGTGAGTTTATTGCGCTTGTTGCCGACAAAATGCTGATTGAAGGTGCTTAACATTTCAACAAAAAAAACAAATAACATCTCTGTTATTTGTTTTTATATTTATTTATTTTCTTTTTTAGATTCTTCTTCTGCTTCATCAAGTAATTGATAGTATTTGTCAAAAACTTTTATTGCTGTTGGTTCATCTTTTTCAACAATAAGCACAGAATTTCCCTCTTCATCTTGGTCAACAACGAAAACAATTGCTTCATCGTCTTCAACCCCTTCCATTTCATCAATAGGTTTCAAGATTGCATAAATTTTTTCATTTTCTGGGATAATTGCAACTTGTTCAAACTTGATTTCGTTGTCATTTTCATCAAACAAACTTATCGGGTCGTCGTTTTCTTCATCTAATAGAATATCCAAAACGTCCATTTCTTCTTTTTCCATATTTTCTCCTTTCATTTATTTTATATTTACATAGATTAATATCTATTTAAATAACTCTCCAAAATGAGCGAAGCAGCTATTTTATCTATAACTTCTTTTCTTTTTTCTCTTCGCATTCCGCTTTCAATTAAAATTTCTTCTGCTTCAACTGATGTCAATCTTTCGTCTATATATTCAATTTCAAGCCCGCATCTATCTTTTAATTTTTCTCCGAATTCTCGAGTTGCCTTTGCTCTGTCGCCTTCCGACCCGTCCATGTTAAGCGGAAGTCCAATAACAATCTTAACTACAGAATTATTCTTTGCAAGTTCTGAAAGAAAATTCAAATCCTTTTCAATATCTTTTCTTTTATATGTCTCAAAAGGAGATGCAATTGTTTGGAGCAAGTCTGTCATCGCAATTCCAATTCGAACTTCTCCATAATCTAATGCCATGATTTTCCCTTGCGCCATGCCTAAATTATTACATAAAAAAAACTTTTATGCAAACGAATTGCACAAAAGTTTTTTATATTTTTTGCATGTCTTTTTTTATTGCTTATTCTTCAATTTGGCTCACACCGTGAAGTTTTTCAACATTTGTCAAGAAAGGTAACGCATCACCTTCAATTTTCCAACCAAATTCTGAAGAAATGTTGAAGCCCAAATTTTTCAAAAGGTCTTCGCCTTCTTTTATAATTTCTTCACTTGACAAATATCTTACATCTTGTCCAGCATAGCTTATAACTGCTTTTGTTGCTTTAACTTTATCATTTACTGAACCTGATGCGGTTTTATTAATAATAACTTTCGTTATTGTTCCAAGACGTTGCTCTTTATTTGCCCAGGAAGTAACCCAGTTCATAAATCCTTCTCTTGTGTTAGTGAAAGATTCATAATATTGTTCTTTTGCATTTCCTGAGAAAGTGCAGGACATTATACATTTTTCAATCTTTGCTGGATATCTTACATAAACTGAAAGACCTGCCAAAATTGAACTTTCGTTAAGTGGAGCTAATTGAGCAGTTGTGTAACAGTCAGAAATATATCCACCTTCTTCACTGCCTTCTGTTCTTGCCATATGAACAGCGAATCCACCAACTTCTGCTCCTTTCAAAACTCCACCGATATAGGATTCTTCTACTTTTCCGAACAAGAATGCTCCAAATCCCCCAACTGTTCTACATTCGATGTTTACATTTCCAAATGATTGAGAAATTGTTCCTTCTTCTGTCAAAAGTCCAACAAGTCCACCAGCAAGTTGATCTCCATCTTCAAGTGAGGCATAGATGCATGTTGTTTGGTCTTTTGTTCCAGTGCTACATTTGGTTATTACCCCTGAGTTTGCACCAGCAATTCCACCAAGATAAACAGGAGAGGTTGAGTAGTCATATACATTTCCGGATTCAACATAGCAATCATCTAAAGTTCCCAAATTGTAACCAACAAGTCCTCCAAGATATTTAATAGAAGATTTGTTCTTTGTCTCATTTGCCATAACTTGGCTTGAACCTTCGAGTTTAACTTTTGAAATTGTTCCAAAGTTAATTCCTGCAATTCCGCCAGCATAAACTTTTTTGTTTACTATGTCAGTTTTAATATATGGAGCAAGTGCACTTGAAAGCACTCTTGATGCTGGAGAGGATATTATTTCTGCATTTTCTCCTTCACCAACTGATGTTTTAATTATTTTTGTTGAAGAAATAATTCCGTAGTTAACTCCCGCATAGAAACCTGTTGAAAGTGAGTTATTAAGTTTTGATTCTTGAACACAGCAATCTGTTATTTTTCCGTAGTTAACACCTGCAAAAGTACCAGTGTATTTTCCATAGTTAACTTCGAATCCAACAATTGTCAAATCTTTTACTTCGGCGTTTGGAGCAATTTGTCCAAAGAATCCAACAAGTTCTCTATAGTTTTCTTCAGTGTTCACAAAATTAACACCTGAGAAAGTTATTTTTTTGCCGTTTCCATCAAATGTTCCACTGAAAGCAAATGTGTCTGCGCCAATAGGTGTCCATGTTGTCATCATTGCCGTGTCAATTGTTATATCCTTGTTGAGAACATAACTTTGGCGCAACCAATAACGTCTTACTGCATTATTTTCTGAAATCATTTTTGCATAATATTTCATGAAATCGGTTGCATCATTTATTTCATATTTGTCTTGGTCAAAATTTACTGACGTTGACATTCCATAAGGATTTATTTCTGGTATTCCGCCACTTGCCATCTTCCAAACTGAAAGAGTGTCACCTATGCTCCAATATTCGCCTTCTGATGATACATACGAACCTATTGTTTTAAGTTCGGTTGCCGAAAGGCTTGTTGTTGAATAAGGTAAACTTGAACCGCCAAGTGTTATAGAATTATTTTTCGAATAGAAATAGTTTCCAACAATTCTTTGAGCTGCAGGCGTTCCATCGTATGCGTCTACTTTTTGTACATCAAGTGGAACGTGTCCAACAATTCCGTTACTTGTCGTTGTCTTGTTGTCGATTTGAACGAGTGAAAGATTGTTCTTTACAATAGGGTATATTGTTCCAATTTGCTCTTTTTCTGGATTGAAAATGTCAGAATTATCAACAGCCCCTACAATTCCACCAAGGTCAAAGCATGTTCCGCTTTCACCACTTAAAATTCTGTCATATTGACGTGCTAAATTTGAAACTGAAGCATCGATTGCAAAATTTACATTAGATTTATTATTAAAGATTGTTGCACCTTCGTCATAACCAACAATTCCACCAAATTTGAAAACATTAAATTTGCACAATCCAACAACTTCATAAACATTATCTGCAGTTGCAATTGTTCCTTCATAGGTGCACATTTCAACTATAGCATTGTCATAAAGGAATTCTGTTCCGTCCATTCCCGTATAAGAACCAAGAGTTGCACCAACAATTCCACCAACTATACATGTTGAATAGTTTGTTTTAGGGAAATTTGTGTTGAAAGGTGCAACTTTTATATTTCCCCCTTCAACAGAAACCATGGTTATTTTTGAAGCATTGTTAATTCCAGCAACAATTCCTGCGAAATCATAACGACCATTAATTACTGGATTTACAAAATTTATTGCATGAACTTCTGCAAGTTCCCCAATCATTGCAAAAAGTCCAGCATAAGGTCCTTGGCCATTCATTTTAAAATTTGTAATTGAATGTGAATTTCCATTTAAAGTTCCAGAAAATGAATTAACGGAGCAAAGTGGAGTCCATTCTGTTTCATCATCAAAAACTATATCTGTAACTATTGCATAATTTGCAGAGTTCGACCATGTTTTTTCAATCTCACCATATTTTCTTGTTCCGCCAATTGCCTTAAGGTCTTCTACATCTTTAATGTAATAAGGTGTTGATGTTGAACCGCCATCACCAACTTTAATTGTGAAAACAAAAGGTTCATAATTTTCATTTTCAGAAGTAATAGTAAGTTGAGTTTCTCCTCCGCTTAATGCAACAATTTTTCCTGTTTCCAAGTCAAAAGAAGCAACATTTTCTTCTGAAAAAGTATAAGATAATTCCGTCTTTTTAAGAGTGTGTGTAATGGATAGATTTGTATCTTCCCCAACGTTAAGATAAATCGCGTCCATATCCGAGTATGCGCTCGGTGTGTCAATGATAATTGTTTCATTATTTTTAATCATGTAATAGGTTGTCATTCCAACGAAGAGACAACCAACCATAACTGCCAAATAAACCAATAATCTTTTCATATAATTCTCCTTGGCAAGATTATAACTCAGCACACGGGATATGTCAATAGTTAAAAAAAATTTTATTATTTAACTTATACATATATAAGGGCCAAAATCTCGATTATTTTTGCTTGCAAAAAATTATAAATTAGTATAGACTTAACTCATAAAAAATAAAAGTGAGGAAATAAAATAATGAACGAAGAAATAAAAGATTACATTGACTCCTGCAAAGATGATATGGAAAAAACAATTTCTTATCTAAAAAACGAATATCAAATGGTTCGCGCGGGAAGAGCAAATCCACATATTTTGGACAAGATAACCGTAGAATACTATGGAGTTCCAACTCCAATTAACCAAATGGCTAACATATCAGTTCCAGAAGCAAGAGTGCTTATGATAAGTGTCTGGGACAATTCGCAACTTGTAAACGTATCAAAAGCAATTTCACAAGCTGACCTTGGAGTTAACCCAATCGATGATGGAAAAGTTATTCGTCTTATCTTCCCTGCGTTAACAGAAGAAAGAAGAAAGGAAATTGTAAAACAAGTTAAAGCGCTTTGCGAAAATGCAAAAATTTCATTGCGTTCTGCAAGAAGAGATTGCCTTGACATTTTCAAACAAATGAAAAAAGACAATTTTATATCTGAAGATGATTTGGATTCTGCAGAAAAAGATGTACAAAAGCTTGTTGATAAATATAATCAAATTGCAGACGAAATTTGCATGGCAAAAGAAAAAGAAATCATGGAAGTCTAATTCGAGAAATAATAATGAAGAAAATAAATTTGCCAACACATATCGGAATAATCTTGGACGGAAACGGAAGGTGGGCAATCAAACATTCACTCCCCCGTCTTGCCGGCCATGAAGAAGGCGCAAGAGCAATAAAAAGAATGCTTATTGCATCAAAAAAATTTGGAATAAAAGCTGTTTCCGTCTTTGCATTTTCAACTGAAAATTGGAAAAGACCAAAAGAAGAAGTTGATGGAATTTTCAAAATTCTTGAAAAGCAAATTGATGAAAATTTTCAAGATTTCATAAACGGCGGTTTCAAGTTGCAGATAAGTGGAAATCTTAATGCTCTTGAAACACCTTTAAAAACTAAAATTGAAAAGCTTTTGAAAGAATCTGAAAACAACACGAAACTTATATTTAATGTTTGCTTAAATTATGGCGGAAGAGCAGAAATTGTTGACGCTTGCAACAAAATTATAAAAAGCAAAGTAAAAAACGTTGACGAAAAGACATTTGAGAGCTTTCTGCAATCTTCAAATCTTCCACCACTTGATTTTGTAATCCGAACAAGTGGAGAACAACGAATAAGCAATTTCATGCTTTGGCAGATTGCTTATGCCGAATTGTATTTTCCAAATTTTTTTTGGCCACAATTTAACGAAAAAAAATTAGTTAAATGTTTAAAAGAATATTCAAAACGTTCAAGACGCTTTGGAGGTCTTACTCAGGAGAAAAAATGAAAAAAAGAATTTTGGTCGCTTTAATAATGCTTGTTGCACTTGGTGGCGCATTTGCACTCAGACTTGTGAACACCTATGGCGTTTATTTCTTTGACTTTTTTATTGGTTTTCTTGCAATTTTCTGTGCATATGAATTTTCAAAACTGTTAAGCCAAAACAAAACCCCTGCAAGTCCTGTTGTCTCCGCGTTGTTCCCATCTTTAATGTTTGCGGGACATTCATTCTTCTTTGTGTTCAATTTGGAATTTTATTATTATGCAATCATACAAGGTTCAATCTTGGCATTTTCTTTCCTTTTAACTTTCATTGTTTACACTTGCTTGAACACTCAGGAAATACAACTGTATCGCAAAAACAACAACTTGAATCGCTTTAAATTTGGAATATTAGTCGCCTCAAAAACATTTTTGACATTCTTGTATCCATCATTTTTCCTTCTTGCGCTGATGCTATTAAATAGAATTGACGCATTGGGAATTGCAAATGTTGAAATGTTTGGCGGAAACTTGGGCTGGATTGTTCTCATAATTGCATTCATAATCCCAATTATAACAGACACTTTTGCCATGTTGGGAGGGATTACGTTCAAGGGGCCAAAACTTTGCAAAAAAATAAGTCCAAACAAAACGATTTCTGGTGCTGTAACTGCTCTTGTTCTTACAAGTGGAATTATGATTGCTATGTATTACGTTTTTTCAGCATTTCAAGAAATTAATTTGGCATTTCAAAGTCTTAACATTCAAGTTTGGCATTTTGCAATTCTTGGTTTCTTTGGTGCAATTGTTTGTCAAGCAGGCGACATTTTTGAATCATTCATTAAACGTAAAGCGGGAGTTAAAGACAGCGGGAACATATTCCCTGGGCACGGTGGATTTTTGGATAGACTTGACAGCCACATTTTCAATGCACCATATGTATTAATTTTTTTCACACTTTTACTTTTAATTTAAGGAGAATTCGTGGGTTTAAATTTTTTAGGAGCTTTTAATGGAATGACAGTGCTTTATATTTTTATTGCACTCCTAGTTTTTTTACTCATGATTATGATACACGAACTTGGGCACTACACTTTTGGCAGAATTTTTAAATTTAAAATAAATGAATTTTCAATTGGTTTTGGAAAAGCTATTTTCCAAAAAACAAACAAGCGTGGCGAAAAAATTTCAATAAGAATTTTCCCTCTTGGAGGCTATTGCGCTTTTGAAGGAGAAAATGGAGAAGGAGATGTAAAAAATCCTGATGCATTTTGCAACCAAAAACCTTGGAAAAGAATGATAGTTTTGTTCGCTGGAGCGTTTTTCAATTTCCTTTCTGCAATTGTTTTCTGTTTTATTTTGTTAGTCTCTTTCGGATTTGATATATACAGAGTTTCCTCTGACCCATCTATCTACAATTCTGAATTACAAAAAGGTGATGTGATTTATGAGGTTAACGGGAAAAAAGTTTGCTTTGCAACAAATGGAACACTTTCTCAACTTCTTTCTTCTCAAGAAAAAGAAAGTGATTTCACACTTAAAGTCAAAAGATATAACTCAACAACTAACAAAGATGAATTTGTCACCATAACAGTTCAATTAAAGCAAAAATTTAAGGAAGGTGTTGACGTTTCATCATTAACTGAAGAACAACTAGCCAACAAAACCGATGAAAACATATATGCTCTTGATGCGAAAGGAAACCCTCTCTACACACTTGGCTCAACATTAAATCTGTATCCTCGACCTTTCTTTGAAGCTCTGGGTCAAGCATTCGTTCTCGCTGTTATGATGGCATGGGCTGTATTAAAATCACTGTGGATGCTGATTACTTTCCAGCTTTCCACATCTGATGTTGGCGGACCAATTGCAACAATCGGATTGATTGCAACTAGCGCACAAACCTCAATAATAAATTTGTTTGTTCTCATTCCTTTGATTTCAGCAAACTTGGCGATGTTCAATTTAATTCCTTTCCCCGCGCTTGACGGCGCTCAAATTGTGTTCACGGGCATTGAATGGATTCGAAAAAAACCTATAAATCCAAAAGTGCAAGGAATCATAAATA
>JAEDFV010000023.1 GCA_016297845.1 Clostridia bacterium | reverse complement strand
AGGTTCAAATCCTAGTACCCCAGCCAAAAATTTCAACTTTCGAGTTGAAATTTTTTAATAAGATTGATAAAAAATATTTTTTGTGATATAAACATTTTGTGAAAATAAATTATAATGAAAAGATGAAAGAGATAATAGCAGAACTTGGTGGGGAAAGAAAAGCGCTTCTTCTCCATAGTTGTTGTGCGCCATGTTCAAGTGCTGTTATTGAGCGCTTGTGTGATTTCTTTGATATAACAATTTTGTATTATAATCCGAATATCATGCCAAAATCGGAATATGAAAAACGAAAGGCAGAGCAAAAAAGACTGGTGGAAATTATCAATAATGAAAAAAATACTAACATTAAATTTCTGGATTGTGATAATGATATAACAGACTTTTTTAGTGCTATAAAAGGAAAAGAAAATTTACCCGAAGGAAGTTTAAGATGCAAGGAGTGTTATCGTTTCAGACTTGAAAAAACGGCGCAAATTGCGCGTCAAAATAATTTTGATTTTTTTACAACTACGCTCTCAATAAGTCCACATAAAAATGTCGATTGGATTAATGAGATTATGGAAAGTATTTATGAAAAAAATAAGGATGTTCGACCTCTTTATGCCGACTTCAAAAAAGAAAATGGATATTTGCGCTCAATAACTCTTGCCAAACAATTTGAATTATATCGTCAAAATTATTGTGGTTGTAGACCTAATTAAAGCATTTAATTCCGCTACTAGCGGGATTTTTTTAACCTATTATTAAACTTTTTCATATATAAGTGCAAGAGGTTTTTATGGAAAAAGAAAAAGTTCTTGTTATTTTTGGCGGAAAAAGCGCTGAACATGACATTTCTATTATTACAGGACTTCAAACACTGAAAAACATTGATAGAGAAAAATATGATGTTTTTCCTTTGTACATATCGCGTGCAGGAGAAATGTATTTTGGAAGAAAACTTGAAAATTTTGAAACGTATATAAATTTCAATGTCAAAAAATTTAAAAAGGCAACATTTTGCCCTGGAAATAAATTTTTATATTTGCAGATAGGAAAAACTTTTGTTAAAAAATTCGAAGTATCTTGTGCTGTTATTTGTTGCCACGGATTGAATGGTGAAGATGGAACACTTCAAGGTTTACTTGAACTTTGCGAAATTCCGCAAACTAGTTGTAATGTAATGTCAAGTTCAATTTGTATGGATAAAATTATTATGAAAGACGTTTTGAGAGCAAATGGGATACAAACACCAAGAAGTATTTCTGTTAGCAAAACAGATTTCTTTCTTAATGAAAATTATATGCTTGATAAAATAGAAGATGAACTTGGTCTTTTCGAAAATTTTTGTTTTGTAAAACCTGCAAATTTAGGGAGCAGTATTGGTATTTCAAAATGTAAAACAAGAGAAGAACTTTTGGAAGCTATTGATATTGCTGGAGAATATGACGAACGTATCATAATTGAACAGGCAGTTGAAGATGCAACAGAAGTCAATTGTGCTGTTTTAGGAAATTCTGATTATCAAATAATTTCAAGTTTGGAATATCCAAAATCTTGGAGTAGTTTTTTGAGTTTTGAAGAGAAATATATTTCTCGGAAAGAAGCGAGCGATAATAAGGAAGTCAAAACTAAAAAACTCAATCAAAAAATTGAAAAGAAAATTCAAGAAATTTCAAAAAATGTATTCAAGATTTTTGATTGCAGTGGAGTTGTGAGAATTGATTTTCTAGTTGGGAAAAATGGAGAAATTTTCTTAAATGAACTTAATTCAATTCCAGGGTCTCTTGCATTCTATCTTTTCAAAAATCAGGGGCTGGATTTTAAGAAACTTATTTCAAAGTTAATTGATATTGCAAAACGTAAACAAAATGAAAAATTAAAAAACAAATTTTCCTATCAATCACGCGCACTTGAGAACTTTGGCAAAGGGAGTAAAAATAATAAATATTCACAAAAATGAATAAATATTAAATTTCATAAGTTTTTATAAAATCTTTTATTGCTTTAACAAGTGCTTTGATTTCTTCCTCAGTTGAAAAATATGAAAGAGACACGCGAACAATTCCTTGTTCAACAGTTCCAAGAAATTTGTGTTTTAAAGGGGCGCAATGCAAACCTCCACGGACACAAATTTCATATTTTTCATTCAAGAATTCGCAAATAATTCCAGAATCGACGTTTGAAATATTAAAGCCTATGACACCATTTAAATTCTTGTTATCTGTATAGATTTTTACAGCTTTTATTTGTGAAAGTTCTGACAAAGCCAAATTTGTTAAATACGCTATCTTTTTATCTATCTTTTCTTTATTGTTTTTTACAAACTCAATTCCAGCGCCAAGTCCAAGAATATTTGGAAGAGCTATTGTCCCACTTTCAAAGCATTCTGGACGTTCTGATGGTTGTTCCAATTCTATTGATTGTGTTCCTGTTCCTCCAAATCTGATAGGGCGTAAATCAACATTTTCACCTATGAGAAGAACCCCAATGCCTTGTGGGCCCAAAAGAGCTTTATGACCAGCAAGTGCCAATAATGAGATATTATCCTTTATCATGTCTATTTCTTTGTGCCCGGCAGATTGGGCACCATCGACAACAAACAATAGATTGTTATTTTTACATAATTCTCCTATTCCCTTAATGTCGCTTTCAGCACCATCTACATTAGAAATGTGGACGCAAGAGACAAGATAGGTGTTCTCACGAATATATGGTTTGATATCGTCGGCAGTTATCCTTGTTGGGTCTTTTGGTTCTACGATTGACAAGTCAATTATTCCTTTTGATTTTAAATAGTGCAGTGGACGAAGAGTTGAGTTATGTTCAAAAGCAGTTGTTATGACATGCCCACCTTTTTTTGCTGTTCCCAAAAGCGCAAGATTTAAAGCATCAGTGCAGTTTTGGGTAAATATAACATTTTCTGGAACGGAACAATTAAAATAACTTGCAATTTGTTCTCTGACTTTCGAAATTTCTATTGCACTGTTTAAACTCGCAATATGCCCGCTTCTTCCAGGATTTGCTGAGAATGTTGTCAATCCTTTAGTTACTGCTTCCACAACAGATATGGGCTTTTGTCTTGTTGTTGCACTGTTATCTAAATAAATCATTTTGTTAACCTTTTTCCTTTTAATTCAATATAGTGATTTAGAAAGAAATTTTGTTAACAAGGAGAAGGTTATGGAATATGGACTTGCAGTTTTCAGAGCAAGAAATGAAACAATAACATTTGCAAACTTGCTTCGTTCTTATGGTGCGCCGGTTATGATAATTTCAACCCCACGACAAATTAATGTTTCTTGTGGAATTTCAGTTCGCTTTGGAATTGAAGATTTGGAACAAGCTAAACAAATCATTGCAAGAAGAAGATTTGATTCGTTTGGAGGGTTTTATCTGGTAAAACAAGTTGGAGCAAATTTGAGAGCAGTTCCCGTATAAAAAAACCACTCTAAAAGCGGTTTATCGGTTTTTAAAATATTTCAGATTTTCGTTTAAGTCTTCCAAAAATTTTTCTTTATCTTTTGGAGAAACGTCAAGACGCAAGAAAGATTTTTTTGTATGAATAATAATTCTGTCACAAGAAAGTGCAAGCGAAGATAAGCAACTTTTTCTTTCTTCAATTTTTGTTATATCGCTATATTTAACTCTCATAGTGAATGGCCCAGAAAAAGCATAAATGCCATCAGGTGTAAGTACATAATATGTTGAAAAAACTGCCCATGTAAAAAGTATTATTGCGAGAGCAATCACACAAGTTCCGGCAATTTTCATTCCAAGAGTGTCTTTAATACTCATATTTGGAACAAGCCAAATTATCAAAATTCCGACAGCAAGTGCAAGATATACAACTGGTACAATTATTCCAATTTTACTTTTATATTTTGGAAAATCATGTTTAACTTTCATGAACACCTCTGAAAGAGATTTTATACAAATTTGTTAAATTAGTCAATTATATCAACAAGTTTTATTGGAACAATATCAAACTTTGAATCAAGTGTTGAAGTTGGGTTTTTAATCAAAAGTTCTGTTCCACCGCGTTGTTCCGTTTTGTTTGCTATTCCTTGAAATACATAAGCAGTGTAGTCAATCGATTTTGAATATGTGTAGCGAACACCTTCAAATAGGACAGAAAAATCATTAAGATGGTCATGCCCGCAAAAGATTGCTTTTGTGCTTCCAAGCGTTTTCATTGTGTCGTAAAAAGTACCTAATTCATTTGGACAACTTATACTTTCATTTTTTTCACCTGCTGTGCCGAAAACAAGTTCAGCTTTTCCTTCTTTATAAGCGTCCCATGCATATTTATATTCAAGACCTGGAACATGGTAGTAAACGTAAGAATCTATTGTTTTTCCAAATTTCTCATTAAACTTTTCGATTTTGCTTTTGTACCAATTAACTTGATTTTTAGTTAACTCTTGATAACCGCTGAGTTGGGTTTCGCCTGCATACATGCCATTATCAAATAAAAAGATTGTAGAATTATATGTATTGTCATTATTGTACACGTTAATTAAATGATTCCCTAAACCGTCCAAACTGCTATCTCCACGATTAAAAATACAGTTTTTTAGTTCATCGCTTTCAAGATAATCACAAAGTTCGGACTTAGAATACATCGCAAAATATTCTGCGTCATGATTTCCAAAACAAACTGTCCATGGAGTGTTATATTTTTCAATAACTCTTGAAAGGGTTTTCAGCGCCGAAAGATTGTCGTTTGTCCCTGTCATTGCCACAACTGGGAACACCAAATCCCCACTTAAAACAATTAGGTCTGGTCTAGAATTTTCTATTAATTTACAAACGGCTTGAATTGCCTTTTTATCTTTCTTTTGGGTGAGAGGTCCATTGCCTATGTGTATGTCTGTTAATTGTAGAACTTTAAAATCTTTGTCTGTTGATGGTTTAATTGCTGTTTCTCCAAGTTCGTCACTAAAAACAGTAGAAGCTGTAGAAATATACGATGGATTTACATAGACTGTATAATCGGGTATTTCTGTTGTACAACCTGAAAATGCGAAACAAGAAAACGCAACAATTAGACAAATTGTCAAAGAAATTGCTATATTAAAAACTTTTGTCTTCTTCATACAAATATATTATATCACATATTTAAAAAAACAATTAACGATATTAAATCATGTCGCATAGTATGTAATACTGGGAGAATCTATGGATAAATTTATTATTAATGGTGGAAAATCTCTTTGTGGTGAAGTAGAGATTACTTCCGCAAAAAATGCCTATCTGCCAATACTTGCTGGGTGTATTTTATCTAAGAAGCCAATTCTTTTACATAAGTGTCCAAAGTATAATGATGTTATAAACATGCTAAAAATACTAAAAAGTTTGGGAGCAAAAATAACTCCTCAAACTAATGATGGGAAATTACATAATTCTTGTGATATTTTAGTTGATTGCAGTCAACTTTCTGTTCATACAATCCCGCATGAACTTGCGTCTGTTTTGCGTTCATCAATTTTTATGCTTGGTTCAATTCTTGGCAGATTTAAAAAAGCTCGTGTTGCATATCCAGGAGGATGTGAAATTGGAGCAAGACCAATAGATTTACATATAAAGGGACTTAAAAACTTAAATGTTGAAATATCAGATAAACATGGAATTCTTTCATGTGAAGGGAAAAATATGAAAGGGGGAGTTGTTAATCTAGATTTCCCAAGCGTGGGGGCAACTGAAAACATAATGTTGGCGGCGGTTCTCACAAAAGGAACAACAAAAATCTTCAATGCTGCAAAAGAACCTGAAATTGTTGACCTTGCAAATTTTCTAAACACATTGGGAGCGAAAATATCAGGTGCTGGAACAAGTGATATTATAATAGAAGGAGTATCAGAACTTAACGGTTGCGAATACACGCCTATTCCAGATAGAATTATAGCTGGAACATATCTTATAGCAGGTTTAATATGTGGGGGAGACATAACTATAAGAGGTTTTATTCCACAACATAATCAAGTGCTTTTGGAAAAATTAAAAGATGTTAATTCAAAAATGGAAATATGTGGTGACACTTTGCATTTGGTTTCAAATGGTTATCATAATTGTATATCAAAAATTGAAACTTCACCTTATCCGGGATTTCCAACTGATTTGCAAGCACAAATTCTCGCTTTGCAGACCATTGGAAAAGGAACAAGTATAATAATAGAAAATCTGTTTGAAACAAGATTTAAACATGTCCCAGAACTTGTTAAAATGGGCGCACAAATAACAGTTAAAGATAGAACTGCTATAGTAAATGGGGTAGAGAAATTATATGGTGCGAGTGTGAATGCAACCGATCTTAGAGGAGGAGTGTCTCTTGTTCTTGCAGGCCTTGTTGCCGAAGGATATACAACTGTAAATAATGTTTTTCATATTGATCGTGGTTATTATCAACTTGAGAATGACCTTTCAAAATTGGGCGCAGATATAAAAAGAATAAAAAATAATTAAATATAATTGACAAAATGTAAAATTTAATATAACATAATCATGTCCACTATGGAAATGCTACTGTGGCTCAGGGGTAGAGCACCACCTTGGTAAAACAAAAACAGCACTTTTTAACCACAAAATTTCACCGCAAAAATCGTT